>JBAYVY010000005.1:0-27854 GCA_041674345.1 Phycisphaeraceae bacterium
ATCAAACGAAGGAAAGATCGCTACACCTACATGACCCGTCCGCGAGATGAATTGCGAAAAGCCCTTGGAATCACAAGGTTTGCAGCTTAAGTTGATGGCGTTCGTACCTGTCCCGCTTTCTTGCTCTCGTTAGAAATCGACGATATGATAGAGATTATTCCGTGTCGCTACTACCGTTTCTGTATTTCAGCGGTTGTGGGCTGCAATCAAACGAACGTCTGGATGAGCCCACAGCCATACCAGAAGTGCCGGCTTACATATACATCTGGAACTGAGGAAAACTTCAATCTTGTGGAAATCGTGAACCCCTAGGTGAATGGAGCAATGAACGATGCGATACAAGTCGCGATTAATCCCCGTTTTATTGATGTTGTTTATTGGAGCGGCTTCTGTCCTCTGTAGCCAGGTTAAGGCAGGCGATACGAAGTCGGTGCCAACACTGACCGTTGAACTTCTTTGGCCCAAGTCGGTGCAAGCGATTGTCCCGTTCGGTTTATTCGTGGTGAAAATCTCTGAAGACGGAACGGGTACGCGAATCACGGAGGACACTTTGCCGAAGGATGGCAAATATGTCTTTTCAAATCTTGCGCCGGGCCGATATGTCGTCGAATCGCGGGAGGGGACAACCGTGCAATGCGGCATCAATGTGCATGAGGAAGTGGTTATCTCTGCGGACAAGTCCGATATTCGCCGCACGATCACGGTGCGGAAAGATGTTCTTACCACGGTGAAGGTTTCGTTGAAACCGGAGGGCGACAGCACCCTGATTTCGGGGTTGGTGTGGTATGGGCGCCATCCATACAATCGCGTTCCCGTAACGGTGCTGCCCGGCCAGGAGAAAGACGTGAAGGCTGTGGCTGATCAGCCCTACACGTTTGAGTACGAACCGGTTCGGCAACACCTCACGTCGGAGGCGGTGGGCCCCGTGGTGCCTGCGACACTGAATGGGGGACGTGTAAGCATTCCCGTGAAGGTGCAACCGCCGTTGTTGGAATATCAATGTGCCATTTCAGAAACGGATCAGTCATTGCTTGGTAAAGCAAAAGGTGGGTTTTACATCAGAGTTGACCGTATCGGGGATGATGGCACAAAGCAATATGTCAAAGCGGAGAATGTAGGGGGGAACCAAGTGATATCGCCAGACAAACTAACCGGCGAGACGCGACGGCTCTATGATAATCTGGGAAATGGAAACTATGAGTTGCGTGCGAGCGCTATGGATGGAACTCATGGCATTTATTGCCCGTTGCTGGTCAGCCAGACGGCGCAATTCATGGTAAAAGATGGCAAAGCGGAGCCAAGTAATATTGTCCTCCAACTCGGCAAGAATGGACTTGGGCAAATCATAACAACGGTCTTGGGCAAGGATGGCCAGCCGTTAGCCGACATGCTTGTGTCCATTCAAGACGGAGCGGCTGGAGTTTATCATTCCGTTACTGATGCGCATGGGCGCATGATTTCGCCCGCTCTGCTGACTGGGACTTATAAAATTCTGGCCGGTGATGACGGCCAGTTTCCCCTACTCACCGCGAATGTTGATGTTCGGACGGGTATAAACCCAGTTTTGCTTAGCTACAAAAAAATACTGCGTGTGGATGGAAGTATTGTCATGCCGACCGGCCAAACTCCCCCACTTTTTGAAGGAACATACTACAAGGGACTTGACTTTGCCAAAGACCAGAGATTCGGTAATCGCAAAGGAACCTTTGAGATATCGGCACTTCCGGAAGACTTCCCCATGCTGATAGTGGTGTACGCGACAACCGATGACAAGACCCGAGGCGGCCTACCCATGATAGGAGGTGTTCTTCTTGAACAGCCCCCGCCCTTGGCAAAGGAGGTGCGCATCGAAGTATCGGAGGAGACAGTTCGAGCAGCCGTATTGACCGTTCCCACGGCATGGGCAGGCCAGGACTCGTCTTCGCTGTTTCTTTGGTTCTGTCGCAAGGGTACCGTCGTTCCGATCGCTGCGGGGAAATTCCATCCAACACGAACCGCAGATACCCAAAAGCCGGGTGACAATGAATCCACGACATGGGGCGGAAAAGTAAGACTCGCAAGCGGCTCCTGGGAGGTTATAGTGCTGCGAGGGACAGGCGAGCATACACACATGACTTGGGTCGGAGCCGTCACGGTTACTGACGACGAGCATCTACGATTAAACTTCACGCAAAATGACGTTCGAGCCAATGGCACGTTGGCGCAAATTTACGCATCCATTATGAAACTCGACAATAAACCCTAATGTGTTGGGGCGGCATCGTTTCGACGGCACGATTGTATTCCTTATCGCTTCACCGCTGGCGGAGAAAAGGGGATGAGTACATATTACATATGTTGACCGCGAAAGGGCGGGTGTGTGAGGTGGGGGTATGGCCGGAAGCACGAGACAGCAACCCGGCGGCGCGGTGTTTCACGCTCCCAATCATATCAGGATTCCTAAATATATGTACTCATCCCCTTTTTATCGTGCTGGCAGATGACATATGCTTTCATCGGCCGGCGGGGGAACCGGCCAGAATCGGAAACAGCGTCGTCAATCCCGCCGCGATCATTTCCACCGCGATCGCCACCAGCACCAGCCCCATCAGGCGGGTGATGACGTTGATGCTGGTCCGCCGCATCCGCCGGCCCACCGGCTCGGCCATCCGCAGTATCAGCCACGACGCCAGCGACACCACCATCACCACGATCATCAGGCCGATGCGGTTGGTCAGCCCGTGCAATCGCTCGGCATCGCTGATGACCAGCGAAATCGCGCCCGGTCCGGCCATCAGCGGCACGGCCAGCGGGACCACGCCCACGTTCGTCGCATCGACCGCTTCGTGCTGTTCCTCCGCCGTCTGCTTCGCGCCGGACAACCGGCTGTGCAGCATGGCCAGGCCGATCAACAGCAGCAACAGCCCCCCGCCGACACGCATCGACGCCACGCGGATGCCGAACATTTGGAGTAGGAACTGCCCGAACAGCGTCATGCCGATGAGGATGACCGCCGTGACCAGCGATGCGATCAGCGCGGTGCGGTTGCGTTGGCGCGGCGTCTGGTCGGCGGTGAACGAAAGGAACAGTGGGACGTTGCCCACCGGATCGACAATCGCCAGCAGCGCGATGGCCGACTGGCCGAGCACCATGAGTTCGCCGGGCCCGAAGGATTGGAGTTGCATGGCCATCATGTTACCAGAATGCCGCGAACGTTCGGCGGCGCAACCGCGTTTTCGCGGATTGATTCAGTGCGGAGAACCAGGGGGGGCAGCAAAACATCAGAACATCAGAACATTCCGGTTCCATCATCATATGTTCTGCTGTCTTGCTTTTCCGCTTTTCTGTTTTCATCTCCCTCCGTGTTCTCCGTGGTGAATCATGCGGGCTACGGCGACCGGTCCAAGCCGGAATCCGGCTCCGCATCCGGCTCCGGTTTGCGATACGGGCCGAGTTCCAATTCCCGATACGCATCATGCACCGGCTTGTAGTCCAACGGGGCGATCCAGCCGGCGGATTGGCAGGCGATCGCCGTCGGACTGTCGGCGGGCATCGCCAGCAGCGCCGCCGCCACGTCTTTGGCCAGCGCGTCGGAAACGTGCGGCATTTTGATGAACGGCCACTCCGGGTAATACGCCGTGTTGCAACGATAGGGGAAATGCTCCGGCTTGTTTCGCTCGTCCGCCGCACTGGGGGTTTCAAGCAATCGCAAGTCCGACAGGCGGATCGCGCCTTCGACCGCCATTCGTTCCAGCGTATCGGATCGCACCGCGCCGCCGTCCACCTGCCTGGTCAGCACCGCCCGCACCACCGCGTCATGCGTTCCAAGAAACCGAAGCGACGCCAGGTCATGGCGCGGATCGAACCCGGCACGTTTCATTTCACGCCATGCCATGATCCATCCGCCCAAGGAGGTTTCGTCCACCGCCGCGAAGGTTCGGCCCTTCAGGTCCGCGATCGTGCGGATATCCTCGCGGTCGGCCCGCGTGAAAAGCACCCCGCCGAATTGGGTCGTCGATTGCTCGCCGCACTTGTTGCGCAACGTCGCAATGCACTTGAGATGAAACGCCGCTTCGTTTTCCACGTAAATCCCCGAATTGACCAGCAGAAAATCGACCTGGCTCATTTTCAACGAACCGGCGATCTCGTCAAATCGCAATGTGATGATGCGAAAGGAATGCCCGGGAATGCGTTGCGTCAGATAATCGGCCAGGGGTGCCCAGCGTTGCTCCGCCTTCGCATCGCCCCGCTTGGCCAGCACGCCGATCAATGGGTCGGCGCCCTGCGAAGGCAACGAAGCGGCGAACATCATCCCCCAGACGGCCAGCATGGCGAACTTCGTCTTCATTGGCTTCTCCAATCGCCGGCCGCGATATCGCCACTCGGCGCGATCGACGCCGGAACACCCGCCGCCTGATCTCACCATGAAGCGGAAAGTAAAGCAGCGAAGGAAGGGGTATCGCCAAGCGTCATGGATCAATGACTCCATGCCCCCCGTCCATATCATCGACATTCCGAACCCCGAATATAAGTGACACCGCCGCTGATTTGCGACGCAATCAGTGACGGTTCGGTTTCCGATAAAACCGGGATATCGACGCATCAGACGACGATCATGGTTCGACGGCCGGGAACGCGCCCGTCAATGCCGCCGCGACGCTGCCGCTTTCCGCCGGCGATGGCGCGACTTCCTTCACCGCCGGCGCGGGCTTCAAACCCTTCGCCGCGGGCATGTCCTCCGGTTGGGGCAGATGCAGGTCGCTCGCCAGGCCGACATAAGACATGAGGCGAATGGTCCACCAGGTCAGATCAAACTCAAACCAGCGGAGGCCGTGCGCCGCCGAACGGGGATGGGCGTGGTGGTTGTTGTGCCAGCCCTCGCCGAAGCTGACCAGCGCGACCCACCAGAGATTGGTCGATTTCTCGCCGGTCTCCCGGTAGTTCTGATAGCCCCAGGTGTGTGCGGCGGAGTTGACGAACCATGTGCCGTGATACATCAGCACGGTGCGCAGCGCGATGCCCCAGACGATCCACGAAAGTCCGAGCATCGGCCCGCCGATCGCGTAACCGATGCCGAACATCGCCGCGGCCAGCGCGAATTGCGGGAGGAAGAACCAGCGGTCGATCCATCGCATGGCCGGATCGCGTTGGAGGTCTTTCGCCGCGTCGGGGCCGTAGATGCCTTCGAGCCGGCTGTGCAAAGTCCACAGGATGTGCGCCCAGGTGAAGCCGTGCGTGGGGCTGTGGGGATCGAGCGGCGCATCGGAATGTTTGTGATGCAGGCGATGGACGCCGACCCACGTGATGGGACCGCCCTGCCAGGCGAGCGACGCGCAGAGCGTGAGAAAAATCTCCATCCATCGCGGCGTGCGGAACGAGCGATGCGTGAGCAGACGGTGATAGCAGAGCGTGATGCCCAACCCGCCGCTGACCCACATGAAGAAGCACATGAGGGCCAGGCCGGACCATGAAAAAAGCTGTGGGAGGAATGCACCGAGCGCGATGACATGCAGCGCCGCGATGCCGCCGATGACCGAGCCGTTGAGATTGCGCCATTCGATTCCGCCGCGGCGCACAGTGCCTGCGGACACAGCATTGCCGTTGGATTGCATTCAGGTTGAACTTTCAGTTTGAGGCGAACGATTGAGGCGGACCAGTACGGACATGGTAGGCCAAATGATCGGAAAAAGCGAAGAGGGATGACGGAACCCGCTCCCCCCGCCCCTTCCCTCCTTTGCTCAATCCGTTACGATAACCGGCGACTCGCCGCTCCATCACAAGGACGCTTCGCCATGCCCCGTGACATCCCCGTAGGCAACGGCTCCATGCTCGTGACCTACGATCATCACTACCAGGTCCGCGACATCTACTTCCCGCACGTCGGACAGGAAAACCACGCCGGCGGCGGGCCTTGCCGGTTCGGCGTCTATACCGATCTGCCCGGCAAACATGCCCATGATCGTCGCAATCATCGGGTCTGCTGGACCTACGATGGCTGGACCATCAGCCGCATGAAATATCTGCGAGACACCCTGACCACCGATGTCCACCTTCACCACGACGACATGCTGCTGGACATGACCTGCACCGAGGCGGTCGATTTCCACCGCAACATCATGGTCCGCCGCATCGTCCTGAAAAACCTTCACACCGAACCGCGCAGCGTCCGGCTGTACCACCACAACGATTTTCATATGTTCGGAACGAAGATCGGCGACACCGCCTATTACGATCCGAAACTGCGCATGATCGTCCACTACCGCGAGAAGCGCTACATCATGGCGGGCTTCATCGCCGACGGCGAGATGCGACTCGATGAATACGCCACCGGCAACAGCGGCTACGGCGGGGCCGAGGGAACCTGGCGCGACGCCGAGGACGGCCAGCTCGGCGGCAACGCCATCGCACAGGGCGCGATCGATTCCACGATGGGCCTGAACATCGCCCTCCAGGCCGCCGGCCACGTCGGGGCCGAGCAAACCGCCTACCTCGTGATCGGCTGCGGCCACCGTCACGAAGACCTTGTCGAACTGCATCGTTTCATTCACCGAGACGGCCCGCAGGCCGTCATCGACCGCACCAGCACGTACTGGCGATTGTGGTGCTGGGCGAACAACCTCGACTATGCCGATCTGCCCGAACCCATCGTCGATCTGTTCCGCCGCTCGCTGCTGGTCCTTCGCACACAGATCGACAACAGCGGAGCCATCATCGCCGCCAATGATTCGGACATCATGCAGTTTTCCCGCGACACCTACAGCTACATGTGGCCCCGCGACGGCGCGCTGGTCGCCTACGGCCTGGACCTCGCCGGTTACAGCGACATCACCCGACGCTTCTTCTACCTCTGCTCCCAAATGCTCACCGAAGGCGGATACTTCCTCCACAAATACAACCCCGACGGTTCCCCCGCTTCAAGCTGGCACCCCTGGGTCGTCGCCGGCCGCTCCCAACTGCCGATCCAGGAAGACGAAACCGCCCTCGTCCTCTGGGCACTGTGGCAACATTATTATCGCTATCGTGACATCGAGTTCGTGCGCCCGTTGTGGATGCGATTGATCCAGCCCGCCGCCGAGTTCATGGTGCGCTTCCGCGATCCGCAGACGCATCTGCCCCTGCCCAGTTACGATCTGTGGGAAGAACGCTGGGGCGTTCACGCATTCACCGTCGCGTCGGTGTATGGCGGACTGGCGGCGGCGCGCAACTTCGCCGTGTGCTTCGGCGACAAGGCGCGCGCCGAACGTTACGGCAACGCCGCCCACGAAATCCGTCAATCGTTCTGCAATCTCTTCTGGTCCGACGAGCATGGCCGCTTCCTCCGACGCATCGAACCCCGCAACACCAATCGCATCGGCCAGATCATCGAACAGGCCGCCGCCGGTCGTTCCACCTCGCAACTCAACGGCTTCGGCACCGAAGACCCCGCCGATTACTACCGCGATCCGGTCATCGACAGTTCCCTGTTCGGCATCTACAAGTTCCACCTCCTCGAAGCCGGCGACCACCGCGTCGTGCAAACCATGCAACACGTCGAAGACCAACTGAAAGTCCGCACCACCGTCGGCGGGTTCGCGCGCTACGCCGACGACCCCTACCACCGCGTCAGTGACGACCCCAAACAAGTGCCCGGCAATCCCTGGTTCATCTGCACCCTCTGGATGGCCGACTGGAAAATCGCCTCCGCGTCCAACCTCAAACAACTGCACGAAGCGATCACCATTCTCGAATGGGTCTTGCATCACGCCAACCCCTCCGGCACGCTCGCCGAACAGGTCCACCCCCACACCAACGCCCCGCTCAGCGTTTCGCCCCTCACCTGGTCGCACGGCACCACGGTCAGCGTCATCATGGACTACCTCGAACGCTTCCACGAGATGACCACCGACGGCAAAAGCACGCACCTGCATGGTCGTCAGATCGGACGCACCCGCGTCAGCAACGAACTGCTCATCGACAAGTACCAGGCCGTCCCGATCGACCCGACGCACCAACCGCTGAACGATTAGCCGCTCGCGGCTTGGCGACGCCACAGTTTGCGGTTTGCGGTGTGCGTCCTGCGGTGTGCGGGCTTCTACGGCGCGCGATCCAGCACCGCAAGTCATTGCGGTGCCGCGAACGCGGAGGGTGCCGCATTGACATGTGGTGCTATGGAGCGTCACTGGCGCTGCTGGCCTTCGGCGGCGCGGCGATGCTCTTCCGGGGCCGGGGGTTATACCGCGGGGTTTCCACACTGCGGACCACGCGGCTGAAGATATGCACGAGCGACAATAATTCATACCCTTTGACTTTCCGGGCACACATTTTTTTTGACAACTCACGCCCGTCATGTATCTTTAATGATTGATCGCACACGGGGCGGTCCCGGAGGCGAGATTGTGAATCAGGCAGTGCGAGCCGGAACGGAAGAAAGGGTGTCATTATGTTTCATATCCCGCGTTTTGCCATCGCCACCGGCGCGGTGTTTGCGATGGCGTTCATGGGCTCATGGTTCACCTGCCAGGCAAGGGCGGACATCGTAACCAACGGCCTGGTAGCCCATTTCGCGGCGGATGGCAACGCCAACGATTCATCGACCTACGCCAATAATGGCTCTTTCACCGGCGGCTACGCTCCCGGCATCCTCGGCCAAGCATTCAGCGTCAACGGGAGTTCGACTCATGTGTCCGTGCCGGACATTGCCGCCTACACATTCTCGTCCCAATTTACAGTGGGCTTCTGGGTCAACGCGCCCACCGGATTTGGGACCGGTCCCTACGGCAGCGCATTCCTCGGCCAGGACAACGGCGGCGGCACGACGGCCAAATGGTTCGTTTATTATCCTTCCTCCGTAGGTTTGAGCATGCACATCAACGGCGTCGGTGCATATGAATTGCAAAACGGCCCCGCCGGCCTGGTGAGCAATACCTGGTATCACATCGCGGTTGTCAAAAATGGTTCCAACTATGCCTTTTACCTCAATGGGGCTGCCCAGGGTTCACAAACCGGACCGAGTTCCTTCCCCAATCCCACCGCGCCATTCACCCTCGGATGGGCGGAGGGAAACATCGGATACACCGGCCTGATCGACGACGTGGTACTCTACAATCGCGCCTTGTCCGATACCGAAGTCGCAACACTGGCCACCATCCCCGAACCCGCGTCGCTGGCGATGCTGACGCTCGGCGGCGCGGCGATGCTCTTCCGGGGCCGGGGGCGCAACGTAGCGGCGTGAGATGGCGGCGATCCTCTTCGCCCCGGCGAGGCGCAGGGTTGTAGCCACGGGTGAAGCGCCCCCGGAAGGGGAAGCGCAACCCGTGGATGGAATCCGACAGTTTTGATTCTCGCCCCGACGGGGCGAAGGATACGCCCAACCTTGTCATGGGCCTCCTCCGCCCCCTGCCGGGGCGGTTTTTATTTCCCGGATTCCTTGCCACGGGTTGCGCTTCCCCGCCGGGGGCGGGGTCGCTCCACTCGTGGCTACATTCTTTCACCCCTTTGGGGTTTATGGATCGCGGTTTTTCCATGCGGGCTAAAGCCCGCACGCCGGGGGTGTGTGCGAACGGTGCTCCGCGCGCTCGTTCGTGTGTTGGTATCATGGCCCATATGACACGATCCAGGACCGCGCTTCCGGTTTATCACATCGACGCCCCCACGCTTTCGCCGCGCGGCGGGCCTGAATGGCTGCTGACCAACGGCACCGGGGCGTTCGCCATGGGCACGGCGCTCGGTTGCAACACCCGGCGTTACCACGGGTTTTTTCTGCCCGCCACCAAGCCGCCGGTCGGCCGCATCAATGCCGTCAGCTTCATCGCGCCGACGCTGCACATCGACGGGCAAATCCACGAACTGTTCAACTGCGAATTCGCGGCCCCCGGCCCCGGCCCCGGAAGTTCACCCGTCTTTCATCCGCACGGTCACAATCATCTGGTCGCCTTTGCGAAAACGCCGACCACTGTCGCCTGGACCCATCGTGTCGGCGATATCGAACTGGTCCAAACCCTTCGACTGATCTGGAAAAAACAACTCGGCGTGATGCGCTATGAGCTTCGTCGCACTCTGACTCCCTCCCCCCCTGGGGGAGGGCTGGGGAGAGGGGACGCAAGACACGGCGACCGCGAAACAGACGCCGGTCGTGACTCCACGCCTCCTCACCCTAACCCTCTCCCAGAGGGAGAGGGGACCGCCCCCGACCGCCTCACCCTCTCCCTGCGGCCCTTTCTCGCCATGCGCGACTTCCACGCATTGCGTCACGCTTACGATCTACCCATCGACGCCCAATCGCACGGCTCCTCCGTCACCGTCACCAACGCCGACCTGCCCCCGCTGTTCATGCAAACCGACACCGGTCGCTTCATCAGGCAACCCGACTGGTGGCATAACTTTCATTACCGCATCGACGCCGACCGGCAACAGGATTGCACCGAATCGCTCTGGACCCCCGGAAGCTGGGACATCACCTTCGACATCCGCAACCTCCAACCCGTCACGCTCGCGTTCGGCATCGACCCCATTGACTGGCCGCTGATTCAGCGGCCCGACCGGCGCGTTTCGCATTTGCGGAAACTCATCGAACAAACCATTCCCCCTCTCCCCCTGGGAGAGGGCGGGGGTGAGGGGAGCTTAAAAGGCGAACCCGTGCCATCAAAGCGCCAGCCGAAATCCAACGTCCCCTCTCCCCAACCCTCCCCCATAGGGGGAGGGAGTCCGGCCGCGCTCGTCGCCGCGTCGGATGATTTCGTCGTCGATCGCACGGTGGCCGGCAAACCCTCGACGACGATCATCGCCGGCTATCCGTGGTTCAGCGATTGGGGCCGCGACACGATGATCGCCCTGCCCGGCTGCCTGCTGGTGACCGGTCGCCACGACGAAGCGAGCGACACGCTGCTCACCTTCGCCGCGCACATCCGCGACGGGCTGATCCCCAACCGTTTCGACGACTACGGCGAAGACCCGCACTACAACACCGTCGATGCGTCGCTCTGGTTCATCCACGCCTGCCTCGAATACGTCCGCATCACCGGCGACCGCAAAACATGGTCCGCCTGGCTCCAGCCGGCCTGCGAGCGGATCATCACCGCGTACCAGCAAGGCACGCGCTTCGCCATCGGCATGTCCGACGACGGTCTGATCCACGCGGGCAATCCGCTGACGCAACTGACGTGGATGGACGCGGCCCGCGACGGCGTGGTGTTCACGCCCCGCTGGGGGAAAGCCGTCGAAATCAACGCCCTGTGGTATCGCGCCCTGACCGGCTGCGTGCCGCTGATGCCCGCGGTGATCGGTCGGCCGTGGGCGGCGCTGGCGAAAAAAGTGAAGCGTTCGTTCAACGCTGTTTTCTGGAACGAAAAGCTCGGTTGTCTGTTCGATCACGTCAACATTGAGCGCACCGACGCTTCGTTGCGCCCCAATCAGATGTTCGCCGTGTCGCTGGGAGGCGATCTGCTCTCGCCGGCGCGCCGGAAACAGATCATGCGCATCGTGCGGGAGAGACTTTACACGCCGATGGGCATTCGCACACTGCCGGCGGACGATGCGAATTACCACGCGCGCTTCACCGGTTCGATGTTCGAGCGCGATCGCGCCTACCACCAGGGCACGGTGTGGCAATGGCTGATCGGACCGTTCATCGAGGGCTGGCTCCGCGCCGATGATTTCTCGGAAAAAGCCCGCGCCGAATCGCGTGACATGCTCGCCCCGCTGATCGCGCAACTTGACAAGGATTCGCTGGGGCAATTGCACGAGGTCGCCGACGCCGACGCCCCGCACCTTCCGTCCGGCTGCCCCGCGCAGGCATGGAGCGTCGCCGAGACGCTTCGCGCCGCGATGTTGATCGAAAATAAATGACTGAACTTTTGCGAAAGTTCGGTCAATGAGTTGGTTTTCCTCCGCGGTTCCGCGTGTCATGCTTCAAGGACGAAATACGATGAATACGAACGCTTCGACGACGACGGATCGCTGGCGCGTGGCGATGACGGATCAGGCGGTGTTTGCGCAATCGGCGACGGCTCGCGATGTGCGACCGGACGATTGGCGCGAGCGGTTGAGCGCGTTCATGCGATTGACCGGCGTGGCGTGCGTGGGCGCCAAGCGGCTGGTCGGCAATGACAAGCAGCATATTTTTTCGATGGGCGAAATGGTCGTCCACCCCAAGGGCTTTCACCATCACGGGGGCGAGACGAACTTTCGATGCTATCGGTTCCCGGAGGAAACGGATGTGATCGCCGGCGGTGTGATGGCGGTGGATCGCAAGGCGTTCGATGCGGTGAACGGCACGGAGTTGTTGCGGGGCGAATTGGGCGGTGTGCGATTGGGACTGGCGTTGCGGAAGGCGGGGCATCGCGTGGTGACGGTGCCTCAGGTGGTGGTGACGGACGCGCATGAGGTTTCGCCGGCCCCGGAAGAGGATGCGGCGTTTGGCAAGGCGTGGGGGTTTGACTGGCGCGCGGCGGACATGAAGGTGGTGCGGGAAAAGTATGCGGGGACGGGGTTGTTGTGGAATGTGCGGTTTCACGCGGGGGCGATGCCGTTCGATCGGTATGATTATCGACCGGCCCCGGTGTGGGTGAGCTACCAACAGGCGGAGGTGTTTCGTCAGCGCGCGGATCATCTGTGCAAGATGGCGGCGAAACTGGTCGAGGGTGGGGGGCGGGGGCAATTAATTGCCCCCGCCGGGGCGCTGTTGGAGATCGGTTGCGGGGACGGGTTGTTCAGTCATTTGATCGCGTCGCTGGGTGTGGAGGTGGTGGGGTTGGACCCGGAGGAGCGGGGGATAGCGCAGGCGATTGAAAAGACGAAGGACCAGGTTTATGCCGGTTCCGGGGGGCGGCCGCGGTACATGGTGGGCGGCGGGGAGAAGTTGCCGTTCGGGGACGGGGCGTTCGCGGCGGTGTGCCTGTTCGATGTGATCGAACACCTGGACAACCCGGTGGCGGTGTTGCGTGAGATCGTGCGTGTGTTGCGTCCGGGCGGACAGGCGTTGCTGGTGACGCCGATGTGGCAATACGGCGGATGGTCGGACCCGATGTACCACGCGACGGAATACACGATGAGCCAACTGGTGAATCAGATCAGCGCGGTGGGCGGACTGACGGTGACGAACGTGGCGACGATCGGCGGGGTGTACCGCGACGCGGTGGTGACGGCGGGGAGGAATTGATTTTTCAGAGGGACCAAGGGACAGAGGCACGAAGGGACGAAGTGGGGAGGGATTGGCTTCTTTCACTTCGTCCCTTCGTGCCTTCGTCCCTAATCCCTGTTTTCTTCAACCCAAAACCTGCGACGCTTTGGGGAATGATCCGAGCACGGACAGATGCAGGCAGTGGGTTCGTGCTTCTTCGAGGGCGTGGATCATGTTGGGATCGTCGGTGTGTCCTTCGCAGTCGATGAAGAAGTAATATTCCCAGTTGACGCGCTGTGACGGGCGTTTGTCGATGTGGGTGAGGTTGACGCCGTGGCGTGCGAAGACGTTGATGACCTCGGCGAGGGTGCCGGGCTTGTGGGCGGTGGTGAACATGATGGCGGTTTTGTCGGCGCCGCCCCCGGAGGGCCTGGCGGTGTCGCGGCTGATGACGAAGAAGCGGGTGACGTTGTTGGGGTTGTCTTCGATGTTGGCGTGTTTGATGGGCAGGTCGTACATTTTCGCGGCCAGCGACGAACCGATCGCCGCGACGGTCGGATCGGTCACGGCCAGTTCGGCGGCCTTGGCGGTGGAGTTGAGCGGCACGCGCTCGGCCTGTTGAAGATGTGTGCCCAGCCAGCGGCGGCACTGGTCGAACACTTCGGGGTGCGAACAGACTTTTGTGATCTGGTCGTCGCCGCCTTTGGACATCACGTTTTGATGCACGTAGAGCAGCACCTCGGCACAAACTTTGGCGGTGGATTGCATGAAGCAATCGAGCGTGAGGCGGATGCCCCCGCCGGTGGAGTTTTCGATGGGAACCAGGCCCATATCGACGGCTCCGCGCTCGACTTCCTGAAAGACCTGCGAGATGAAATCGACGGCGATGTAGTCGCTGGACGAGCCGAACTGCGCGATCGCGGCCTGGTGACTGAACGACCCGGCAGGCCCCAAGTAAGCAACCCGCGGGGCGCGCTGAAGCGCGAACGCGGCGGACATGATTTCGCGGTAGATCGCTTCCATCGCCTTGTCGGGCGTGGGGCCTCGGTTCACGGCCCGGATGTGTTCGAGAACGTGTCGCTCCCGGTCGGGGGCGTAGGTGGCCTGTTGCTGACCCTGCTTGGCCTTGCCGATGTCGAGGACGACGTTGGCGCGGTCGTTAAGCAGGCGGATGATCTGCTCGTCGAGCTGGTCGATGCGATGACGCAGGGGGGACAGGTCGGGATGGGAGGGTGATTCGGTCATGGCAAATCGCTTGTTTGGTCGATAGGAATAATTGCGGATTGTAGCGGGAAATGGAGATGGGAGAAACGTGAGGATTTCGGATTTGGGATTGCGGATTTCGGATTGATTCGGTCAATCGCATCAACGCGCTGTTTTCCAATCCGAAATCCGCAATCTGAAATCCGCAATTGGAGCAACAGCCCATGCCCATCAGTGACGATCTACGCGGGATGCTGGAGCAGATCAGCGGGCAGGTGCCTGTCTGGCTGGACGCGGCGGTGGCAATGGCGGGGATTTGGGGCGTGTTTCTGTGGTTGTTCGGCGGGCGGATCATCAAGCCGTCGCTGGCGATGTCGGGGCTGATCGCCGGGGCGTTGATCGGCGCATTGGTCGGGCGTGATCTGGGCGGGCCTGAAAAGGTGGCGATCGCGGTGATCGTCGGCGGAGTGATCGGCGCGGTGATCGTGTGGGCGACTTATCGGGTGTGGGTGGCGTTGTTGCTGGCGACGGTGCTGGGACTGGTCGCTCCGTGGGCGGTGCTGGCATGGCACGGGCAAGGCGGGCCGGAATTGAAACAGTCGATCAAGGAAGAGGTCAAAGGCATCGCGGAAAAAGGCGGCGAAGCCCTCGCGGCCGATTCGGCGAACGCGGACGAATCAGCGGAGGGAACCGCGAATCACGCGGCGGCCGGCAAGGAATTGTTCGACCGCATGGTCGAAGCCGTCAAACGACTGACCGGCGAACTGCGCGACTGGTGGGAACAATCGGTCAGCGCGTCGCTGCGATGGTCGGCATTGGCGGGCGGGCTGATGATGGCGATCGCGGGATTGATGCTGGGGTTGCTGATGCCGGAACTGGGCGCGTCGGTCGTGGCGTCGATCAGCGGGGCGACGCTGATGACCGCGGCGGCGTTGCGGCTGGGCGGGCGATATGTGCCGTCGATGAGCGAATGGTTACCGGACTCACCCCGAAGATTGCTGATCGCGCTGGCGGTGCTGGCGGCGGTCGGAGCGTTGATTCAGTGGACAATTCTGCGGCGAAAAGCCGATAAATCAGAGTGATGCGCCTTGCGGTTTGCGTCCCGCGGCTTGCGGAGTAAACGCATCCCGCAGTCCGCACAGCGCATCCGCACGGAGACGACGCCATGTTTGCGATACTCGCACAAGCAGCCAGTCAGTCCGTTCAACCCAGTCAACCCGATCAGGCGACCGCGATGGTCGTGCCCCGGATTTTCGAGCGGCTGGACACGCTGGCGCACCCCGACAAACTGGTCACGATCCTCGAACAGACCGGATGGGTCGTGGCGTGCATCTTCATCGCGGTCGGCGTGCTGTGCCTGCTCCAGGGTTATAAACTTTACAAAGGCGTCGTGCTGTTGCTGGCGCTGATCGTCGGCATGGTGCTGGGCTACAAACTCGGCCAGACGATTCAGGCCGAGGTCATCGTCGCCGGTTGCGTGGGCGTGCTGATGGCGGTCGTCGCCTGGCCGTTCATGAAGTACGCGGTGGCGATTTGCGGCGGGCTGGCCGGGGCGTTCCTCGGCGCCAATTGCTGGACCGCGCTGGCGACGCAGGCGGGCAACACTTCCTCGCTCAATCTCGACCCCCATGCTTACTGGGCCGGAGCGTTGATCGGGCTGATCTTCTTCGGCCTGCTCAGCTTCATCCTTTTTGAAGTCAGCATCGTGCTGTTCACCAGCGTGTCCGGCTCGGTACTGGCGGTGCTGGGCGTCATCGCGCTGCTGCTGCAAGTGCCCGGCTGGCGCGATGCGATCGCCGGGACCGTGCAGGCCAATCCGTTGGTTTTGCCGATGCTCGTCGCCGTGCCCGCGGTGATCGGACTGGTGCTGCAACACCATCTGGGCGGCATGAAGAAGGGCGACGCCAAACCCAAAGCCGCGCCTGCCAAGGCGTAATGACGCGGCTTGTAATTCGACATTCGGCGCGCCTGGTGGCGGCGTGCCGGCTTCCGGGAGCCGCCGTGAAGCAGCGGAGCGAAACCCCCGTACCCACGGAAGTTCGGCTGGTGTCGGGGGTTTTGCATTTATAACCGTTTAGCGGGCGGCACGAAGTGCCCCTTTTATCGCTATCATGTCCCTGATGCTTTACTGTGATCTTCACACGCATTCCACCGCTTCCGACGGCTCCACCGCGCCGGCCGACCTAGGCCCCTTGGCGCGGCAAGCCGGCCTCGCCGCCGTCGCGCTCACCGATCACGACACCACCGCCGGCCTGGCCGACGCCGCCGCTTCCTGCGCCGCACTCGACATCGCTTTCGTGCCCGGCATCGAACTGTCCTGTCAGCGGGGCAAATCCTTCGGCACGCTCCACCTGCTGGGCTATTTCATCGACCCCGTTTCGCCCACGCTCGCCGCCGTGTGCGCCGAACTCCAGCAGGCCCGCAACGAACGCGCCCCGCAGATCGTCGCCAAACTCAACGAACTGCGTGTCGATATCACACTCGACGAAGTGCTGGCCGAATCCGGGGGCAATTCCGGGGGCGGGCGGGGGTCCGTGGGGCGCCCGCACATCGGGGCTGTTCTCGTTCGCAAGGGGTACGTCAAAACCATCAAGGACGCCTTCACCCGTTACATCGGACACGGCGCGCCCGCTTACGTTCGCAAGGACAACCTCGCCCCGCAACGCGCCATCGCCGCCGTTCACGACGCCGGCGGACTGGCCGTCCTCGCTCATCCCGTCCAGCTTCGCTGCGATGACGATGAAGAACTGCTCGAACTGATCCGCTCCCTCCGCGACGCCGGACTGGACGGCCTTGAATGCCGGCACTGCGACCACACCCCCGCCCTCACCCGACAGTACCAGCATCTGGCCAAACGCTTCGACCTGATCCCCACCGGCGGAAGCGACTTCCACGGCCTCCGCAAAGCCGTCCCCCTCGGCGCCGCCCGCGTCCCGATCACCTGCTACGAATCCCTCCTCAACGCGCATCAAGCCGTCCGATAGCCGCTCGCGGCTTAGCAATCCCACGGAGTATTCCATGCCACCCCTCCGCTTCGGCATCCTCGGCACCGGCAACATCGCCCGACAATTCGCCCTGGGCGTCGCCGGCGCGTCACGCTCCGTCATCACCGCCGTCGCATCCCGCTCCATCGACAAAGCGCGGCAATTCGCAGCCGCCCACAACATCCCGCACGCACACGGCTCATATGATGCGATGCTGGCCGATCCGAACGTCGATGCGATTTATCTCTCGCTGCCCAATTCGATGCACTGCCAATGGACGCTCCAATCCCTCGAAGCCGGCAAGCATGTCCTCTGCGAAAAACCCCTCGCCGCCAATCTCGACCAGGCCCATCGCATGTTCGACGCCGCCCGGCGAACCAACCGCGTTCTCGTCGAAGCGTTCATGTACCGCTGCTTCCCGCTCATGCAACAGGTGCGGCAAGCCGTCCGCGACGGCGCGATCGGCCGGCTCCGCCTCGTCCGTTGCTCGTTCAACTACTTCACCTCGAAAATCGACGGCAACGTCCGCTTCGACGCTTCCCTCGCCGGCGGCGCGCTCATGGACATCGGCTGCTACTGCATCGACTTCGCACGACTCATGATCGGTGCCGAACCGACCGAAATCCAGGCACGCGGCGTCATCCATCCCTCCGGCGTCGATGAAATGGTCGTCGCATTCATGACCTTCCCCAACCAAACTCCCCAAGGGGTGCTAGCCAGCTTCACCTGCGGCATGCGCGCCCATGCCGACAACTCCGCCTATCTCTGCGGCTCCGACGGCTACATCGTCATCCCCATCCCCTGGAAACCCCCCGCCAAAAACGCGATCTGGGAACTCCGCACCATGCCCCGCCCCCAATCCGAAACGCTCAGCGAGCCGCCGCGTGTCGCAGCGATGTCTTCAGGTCCGACGCAAAAGCAATTCACCGTCGATACCGACAAACCCCTGTTCGCCCTCGAAGCCGACGCCTTCGCCGCCGTGGTGCTTGACGGCACGACGCCCTTCATCACCGAAGCCGACTCCATCGCCGACATGACGATCCTCGACACGATGCGAAAACAAATCGGCCTGAAATATTGACCCCCAATGCGGTCATTCGTTGCTGGTTCGGAAAAATTTCGGTAATATCCTTCCATGCAGGTTGCTACGCGACAATTGGAAAATGAGCAGTCGTTCGTTACGTTTTTTCGGGACAAGCGGCACGAACTCGGTCAATTTCTTACGCCCCGGCCAGTGGCTGATTTCATGGCTTCACTGTTTGAGGCACGCCCACGGAGGTTGGATTTATTGGATGCGGGAGCGGGAAAGGGGGCATTGGCGGCGGCGCTGATCGGGCGGCTCGTTGCTTCGCGCGATAAGCCCAGAAGCATTTCGGTAACGGCGTGCGAACTCGACGAGACATTGATCGAATCGCTCCACGCAACCTTGCATGACTGCCAGCGGGAGTGCGAGCGATCAGGTATTGAGTTCTCAGCAACGGTACTCAATGAGGATTTTATTGCTCTTGCGGCCACAACGCTGCGTGGAGATTTGTTTGCGTCCGGCCAACCACGCTTCAATGCAGCCATCGTGAATCCACCTTACCGCAAGATCCATAGCGATTCCTCCACGCGCCGGTTGCTGCGTTCCGTCGGCATTGAGACGAGCAATCTTTACACGGGCTTTGTGGCGCTCATCACCAAGTTGCTGGCGGAAGACGGAGAATTGGTCGCCATCACACCGCGAAGTTTTTGCAACGGGCCTTACTTCAAACCGTTCAGGATGAGTTTTCTCCAAACAATGTCATTGCGGCGGCTGCATGTCTTCAAATCCCGCTCGGCAACCTTTAGCCGTGACGATGTGCTTCAGGAAAATATCATCATCCGCGCGGTCAAAAGCGCGGCCAAACCGGAGCACGTCATCATTTCCAGTAGTAGCGGCGAATCCGGCGGGTCAATCATTGAACGTGCGGTCGCCTACCGCGAGGTTGTTTCAACGGATGACTCGGAGCAATTCATTCACTTGGCCGAGGATGAGGCGCAAGACAGCTCGCGGGCAATCATGTCGGGTTTTTCGACATCGTTGTCCGATCTGGGCCTGTCTGTTTCAACCGGGCGAGTGGTGGATTTTCGGGCCAAACAGTTTCTGTGTCAGCAACCCGAAATCCACGCCGCGCCGTTGATTTATCCCTGCCATTTCAACGGCGGATTCGTACATTGGCCGAACGGAAAAGCACGCAAGCCAAATGCCATCGTTCGCAACGAACAAACACGCGGACTGTTGGTGCCCGCCGCGGTCTATGTGCTGGTCAAACGGTTCACGGCAAAAGAGGAACGCAAGCGTATCGTGGCCTGCATCTACGACCCGAATCGGGTTCGCTCGCGGTGGGTCGGCTTCGAGAATCATCTGAATTATTTCCACGTCAACGGTGGCGGTTTGACGATGATCCTGGCGAAGGGATTGGCCGCGTTTCTGAATTCGACGGTTGTGGATATTTATTTCCGCGGATTCAACGGGCATACACAGGTTAATGCGACCGACCTGCGCAATCTGAACTATCCGTCAAAATCTGAACTGGAAGGACTGGGCCGGAGAATTGCGGACCCCGGAATGCCGCAAGCGGAACTCGATGCCTTGGCAGAGGAGGAACTTTTCTGATGGTCAAGCGGAATCGGGTCGACTCGGTCGCGGCACGCAAAACGAAACTCCACGATGCGGTGGATGTCTTGTGTACGCTCGGATTCGGCGCGCAGCAAAGCAACGAGATCGCAGGATACACTTTTCTCGCACTCCTTGACCTCAGGCCTTCGCAAAAGTGGAACGAAGCCGCCGACCCGCTGCGCGGAATTACGCCCATCATTAAGTTCATCGCCAAAGCATATGATATTCACTACGCACCGAACACGCGTGAGACGATTCGTGACGAAGCGGTGAAATATTTCGTCGAAGCTGGAATGTTGATTCGGAATCCTGACGATCCAAACCGCCCGACCAACAGCGGCAAGACCGTCTATCAGATTGAGTCGTCTGCGCTCGAACTGTTTCGTTCGTTTGGATCTTCGGAATGGAACGGAAAACTGAGGTCTTATCTTGCCGCGCGCAACCGCATTCGCAAGAGACTTTTGCGCGAACGCGAAACGGCACGAATTCCAGTCAAGCTCCCGTCCGGTGAAGCAGTAACGATTTCGCCCGGCGGCCAGAATCCGCTCATCAAAGCAGTCGTCGAGGAATTTTGCCCGCGCTTTGTGCCGGGTGCTACGGTCGCTTATGTCGGCGATGCGGAAGACAAGTTCCTCCATTTGGATGCCGAATATTTGAAAACGCTCGGTGTCCTCATTCCGGCACCGGCGAAGATGCCGGATATCATCGTCCATGACATGAGTCGAAATTGGCTGTTGCTTATCGAAGCTGTGATGAGCGATGGGCCGGTTGACGAAAAACGGCGGAAGGAACTGAAGGAATTGTTTTCAAGTTGCAAAGCCGGATTGGTTTTCGTCACCGCCTTTTTCACACGCCAAGTCATGCGAAGTTTTCTGACTCGGATTTCATGGGAGACGGAGGTGTGGGTTGCGGAAAATCCCGATCATTTGATTCATTTCAACGGCGAACGCTTTCTCGGTCCTTACCCGGATGCGATGCCGAAAATCTCGTAGGTCCGCTACTGCGGGGCGTAGGGCTGGCAATGCGACATCACAAATCATTTCATCGCCGCTTTCACGAAGTCCGGCAGATACTTCTTTTCCAGCAGTTCGATCGCCGCCGCGGTGTGCCGATGGTCCATGCCCCACACCGCGCATCGCAAATCATGCAACTCGACGTCGAGCTGAATCACCAGTTGATCCTCCACCGCCAGCGCCGTCGGCAGCCGCTGATACAAATACCCCGACACCGCGTTCACCCCGGGCCCGCCGATGCTGATGAGCGGCCGTTTGTGCGAATCCTCGTTGTTCAGATACCACACATCCGTACACACCAGCGGCGTCACCGGCCAGTCCGTCGAGTTGGTCAACTGATGCAATCGTTCCTGTATCGACTCCACCAGCCGATACGCCAGCGGACGATCCCCCGCCTCGGCCTTCAGGTGAGCGCCGACCACGATCAGCATCAGCTTGTCAATGTCAATGTCAGGCATGGTGGGATGTTGGATTGGGTGATGTTATGTGTCCACCCAAGCCGGGACAGAGCGAGTCTTCTATTCCGGGGGGCGAGCGCCGCCTCGGGTTCTTACTTCACCAAATCATACATCACCAAATCACCAAATGATTATGTTCCGCCCATCATCGCCGCCAGCAATCCCTTTTGCGCATGCAGCCGATTGTGCGCCTGTTGGAACACGCGCGATTGCGGGCCGTCCATCGCCTCGTCGGTGATTTCCACCCCCCGGTACGCCGGCAGACAATGCAGCACAATCGCGTCCGCCGGCGCCGCGGCCAGCAGTTTCGCGTTGATCTGGTAGGCCCCCAGGTCGTCCAGCCGTTTTTGGCGTTCGGTTTCCTGCCCCATCGAGACGAACGTATCGGCGTAAATCGCGTCGGCCTGCCTCACCGCCTCCACCGGGTCGGTCGTCTGCGACACCGAACAGCCGGGGCACGCCTTTTCAATCTCAGCGAACAACGATGCTTCCAATTTGTACCCGTCCGGTGCCGCGAGAATGAACCGCATCCCGAACTTCGCGCAAAGCCACGCCAGCGATCGCGCCACGTTGTTGCCGTCCCCGACGAACGTCAGCGTGCGACCGGCCAACTCCATGCCGAACTCGTCCTGCATCGTCATGATGTCCGCCATCGCCTGGCAGGGGTGGCTGTGATCCGACAGCATGTTGATGATCGGCACGCCGTCCGAATGTTTCGCCATTTCCAGCAGATCCGCATGTTTGAACACGCGCGCCGCGATGCCGTGAACCATGCCGGCCATCACACGGGTGAAATCGCCGACCGATTCACGCCGGCCCAGCCCCACTTCCGCCTGCGACAGCACGATGGTGTTTCCGCCCAGTTCCGTCACGGCCTGCTGAAAGCTGACGCGCGTGCGCAGCGACGGCTTTTCAAAAAACATCGCCAGCGTCCTGCCCGTCAGCATCGGCTCATTGGGTTCGCCCGCGTCGCGCTCATCACGCAACCGCCTCGCCGCCGCCAGCACCTGCGAGAGCGATTCGCCGTCGTGATCTTCAATCGAAATGAAATGCTGCATGATTTGGCTTCCAGGCTGTGCGGTATGCGGGGTGCGGGGTGCGGGTCGAACCGCATCCCGCAATCCGCATCCCGCACGCCGCTACAACACGATTTCCGTCCCGATGCCCGCGTCGGAGAAAATCTCCAACAACAACGAGTGCGGGATGCGCCCGTCGATGATGTGCGCTTTGCGCACCCCGCCGGCCAGCGCGGTGAAGCACGCCTCGACCTTCGGCAACATGCCCGAACTGATGACACCCCGGGCGATCAATTCGTCGATCTGCGGCTTGGTCAGGTGCGACGCCAGCGTGTCGTCAGTCGCGCCGGTGCGAATGCCGTGCGTGTCGCTGACCAGCACGAGCTTTTCCGCATGGAGCGCCGCGGCCACCTCGCCGGCCGCTGAATCGGCGTTGATATTCAGCTTGGCCCCGCCGCGGTCCCGCGCGATCGGCGCGATCACCGGAATATATTCCGCCACCAGCAGCGCGTTAATCAGATCGGCGTTCACCCATTCGACCTCCCCCACGAAGCCGATGTCGATCTTCCGCCCTTCCTCGCCGGCCAGAAACAGCCGCTTGCCGAACAACACGCAACTGGCCAGCGAATGCAGCCCCATCGACTGATGCCCGAACTCGTTGATCGTTTTCAGAATGAACTTGTTGATGTCGTTCACCAGCACGTGTTCGGCGATGGCGAGCGTGCGCTCGTCGGTGTATCGCCGGCCCTGGACGAAGTGCGCTTCCAGCCCCGCCTGTTTCATCGCTTCGGTGATGCCCTTGCCCCCGCCATGCACGATCAGCGGGCGAATACCCACCGCGTCGAGAAAGCAGATGTCCTTCAACAGCGACGACAGCACATCGGGCTGATCCATGATGGACCCGCCGACTTTGATGACCACGGTCTTGCCCTCGAAGGCGCGAATGTAGTGATGCGCCTCGATGAGGACTTCCGCCTTGGCGATGGCTTTCTGCATGTCGAGATTCCGCAAAAAGGAAAAGGTATGACTATACATCCGACCGGGCGGGGGAACAATGCGGATCGACCGGTTGTCGCTTTTCAACGATTTTTTTATCGGTCACGGCTAACGCCCGGAACCCTTCGCATGATTGGCCGGCTCAGACGGAAGGTGTGGTTAACCGGCGGGTCGTTACAACCGATACAGGGGTTACGGACGGTGTCAAGGCCCCGGAAGTCAGGCCCCCGGAAGTCAAGGAGTGCCGAACATGCCCTACATTTATGAGCGACGTGAAGACGAACGATACGCACTGGCACGCGGCATGAAACTGCTGGACCCGCGGGCACAGCGGTATCGGCCCGGCCGGACGCTGAACGTGTCGGCGAGCGGAGCGCTGGTGGAGATGCGCGGCGGGGAACACCTGCCCGCGGGTCAGTCGATCCAACTGGCCATCGACTGGGCCGGATCGGCGAAGCTGATGAACAGGGGAGATTTGATCGGCGCGACGGTGGTGCGTCACGGCGACCGCGAGGGGGAAGCGTCGTTGCTGGCTGTGCGGTTCAATCAGCGATTGACCCTGGCGACGGCGGCGTGAAACGCGGGGAATCAACCGTAGAGACACGGAGGGGAAAAAGCAGAACATCGGGACAGCGGAAAAGCAGAACAGGGCGCCTGATCCGCGGCATGTTTTGCGGTTTTGCTTTTCTGTTTTCATTCTCCGCGTCGCCGCGAACCCGGTCAATCCTCATTCGTCAGTTTCACCAGCAATGCCAGCGTCCGCTTCGCCGCCCCACTGTCAATCGCCTCGAACGCCAAATCCAACCCCTGCGATAAATCCTTCGCACAATCCGCCACGACCAGCGCCGCCGCCGCGTTCAGCGCCGCGATCTGGCGGGCCGGCCCCTTTTCGCCGTCCAGTATCCGCCGAATCATCGCCGCCGATTCTTCCACCCCTTCGACCCGTAACTGCCCCACCGTCACCGTCGCCAACCCCAAATCCGCTGGGTGCAATTGCCTGGTCGTGATCGCTCCGTCCTTCAACTCCGTCACCCGCGTCGGCCCGGTCGTCGTCAATTCATCCAACCCCACCCCCCCCTCCGTCACGTCCGGCCCGCCCAACGTCGTCCCATGCACCACCATCGCATGAACCGTCCCCAATCGCTTCAACACTTCCGCGATCTTCTCGGTCAGCGCCGCATCGTACACGCCGATCACTTGACGCCTGACCCCCGCCGGGTTGGTCAGCGGGCCGAGCAGGTTGAACAAGGTGCGAAAACCCAATTCCTTCCGCGGATCTGCCGCATGTTTCATCGCCGGGTGATGCGCCGGCGCGAAACAAAAACAAATCCGCGCCTCGGTCAAACACCGCGTCAAAACTTCCGGGCCTGCTTCCGGGCCTGCTTCCGGGCCTGCTTCCGGGGGCACGCCCAACTGTTCCAGCACCTGCGAGGAGCCGCTCTTGCTTGTCACCGAGCGATTGCCGTGCTTGGCCACCGCCATGCCGCGATCGGCCATCGCGGGGGCGGCGGCGGCGATGATCGCCGCCGTGGTTGAAATGTTGAAGGTTCCGGTGTGATCGCCGCCGGTGCCGCAGGTGTCGATCACTTCCATGCCCGCGGGCACCACCACCTTCATCGCCACTTCGCGCATGGCCCGCGCCGCGCCGGTGATTTCATCCACGGTCGGCCCGCCATCGCGCGCCGCCATCGCCATCAGCATCGCGCCGATCTGCGCCCCGGTCGCCTGTCCGCTCATCACCAGCGCGAACGCCTGCCGCGCCTGCGCTTCGCTCAGCGGCCGACCCCCCGCCAGTTGTCGCAACATCGCCGTCAATGACATGCGGGCATTGTAACGCGGATTATTCACCACAAGAGGCACAGAGTATGAAAACAGAACAGCAGAAAAACAAAACAACAGAACATCGGTCACCCCCGACAATATGTTCTGTTTTTCTGCTGTCCTGATGTTTTGTTTTTCCCCCTCCGCGTCTCTGTGCGCCTGTGGTTCATTCTGAATGATTCGGACTACGCCCCGCCGAACAGTCGGTCGCGGATCGCCGCGACCTGGCGTTGCAAATGCGCCGCCGCGCCTGCGCCCATGTCCTGCGCCAACTGGCCGGTGTGGAACGTCAGCACCACCAGCACCACTAAACAGGGATCAGCCAGATACGTTCCGTCGCTTCACGCGGCAGGTGGGTTTGCCTCCGCCCCACTTTCACCGTCATCGAACCGAACGGGCCTACGGCGACCACCGACACTTCCGCGTTGAGATTCAGGCCGTTTTCCCGCAGAAAGCCGAGGAATTGCTGTTCGCGGTCGCTGACGCGCATGATCCGGCCGGACTGGCCGACGGTCATGTCCGACAAGGCGCGATAGTCCTGTTCCTTCATCTTGCCGCGACGATCCGGTATCGGCGCGCCGTGCGGATCGACGTTGGGGTGCCCCAGCATCGCGTCGATGTGATCGACCAGTTCATCGCTGACCGCGTGTTCCAATCGTTCGGCGTCGTCATCCACCTGGTCCCAGCCGAGGTTCAGCGTTTTGACCAGGAACAACTCCAGCAACCGGTGCCGGCGGATCATGCGCATCGCCAGTTCGTGACCGGCGTTGGTCAGCGTCGCGCCGTAATAGGGCTGATGCACGACCAGCCCGCGCTGCGCCAGTTGCTTCATCATCCCGCTGACCGTCCCCTGTCCCAGTTTCATGCGCTGCGCCAGCGACTTGGTGGTGGCCCGCCGTCCGGCCTGCGTCAGCTTGTAAATCTGCTTGACGTAGTCCTCGACGGCGCGGCTGGGCTGCGGGTTGTGTCGTTGAGTTTCACTCATCTGGGCTTCATCGTACCGGGCGATGGAATGCGATCAAGGCGTGGCCGATCGGGCGATGCGACCGATGGCCGCGACGACCAGGCCTCGTTGCGCGACAAGCATTTCCTGATAGCGTTGCGTGTCGGCCTGTTCGCGGTCGATCTCGCGGGATTGCGAGGGCATGATCCATCGCCCGGTCACCGGGCCGCCGGCCTGAGGCGGGGAATGCACCCTCGCATCGACGCGCCCCCGCACCATGCCGGGCACGATCGCATCGGGATCGAGCGCCGGCTTGATCGGCGCGGGCAGGCCCACGTGGAAAACCGTATTGGGCGGAATGATCTGGAGAATGGCTCCGGTCGGTTTGTCATTCTTCCTCAGCAGGCCGTATTGGGAACGATCAAACTCCGCGACGATGCCGTAGGAAATGAAATACAACCGCTGCGAACCGGGCGAATAAGGACCGGCATCGGGCACGATCCGGCGAAAGACGTTCTGGCGTTCGCCGATGGTGGCCAGCCCCGCGTTTTCCCGGCGAAGCGAAACCTGCGTCGGGTCGATGTCCTCGACCATCTGATCGACGGGCCGCAGCCCTTGTTGTTCCACGGTCTGCGCGAGCGCGGGCCGGCCCCACCACGCCGCGGTCACAAGCAACGCGGGCAACAAGCATCGCGGGATTCGACTTCGCCGCATCATCATCACCTCATTGTATCGGCACTGCCGCCCTTGCACCCGCGCAAGCCGATGGTGCCAAGCTGAACAAACGCGAAGAAGTCAAACCCCGCCGGATCGAAGTCAATCCTATCAAGCCCTGATGCCGGGGCGATCAATGCCTCCCTTTGAGTTGGCTGGGCAAAGCCATCGCCCCGTGCAGCACAGCCAATACGACCAGCCGGTTTTTCTCGACCACATAGAAAATCATGTGGTTGGAAAACCCATCCACGAACCAGCGGCGTAATTGCCGCAATCGCGGCCGCGCGGTCGGCCAGGCGGAGCCGATAAGCGGTGTGCGAGCCGGTTCCTTCAAGGATTGTCGCAACGCCTGCTCAAACCGTTCGGCCAGATCGAATCGGCTGACTTCGATGACAAAATACGTCTGAATCGCCTCGATGTCCGCGAGCGCCGCCCGCGTCAGTTCAACGGTTCGCATGGGAGGTGTCCCGGCTCAGGCGTTTTCGCCGCTGCTTCAGTTGATCCCACAGCGTATCATTGACGGGCACGCCGCCCTCAGTTTCGTACTGATCCAGTCGATGGAGCAATTCCGTTTCCAGGGCCGGGCCGGACTGTTGCAGCACTTTTTCACGGACCAGCGAACGAAAATACTCGCTGGCCCCTTCAAAATGGCCTCGCGCGATTTCCGTCTGGACAAACTCGCCCAACGGATCGGGCATGGAGATATGAAAAGACCTTGGCATAATGGGTGATTATTGCATGGAATGGCTGCCAATGTCAAACTGTGGCATTCAATGGCGTGTAATACTCGTCCTATCGGGCCTCCTCTGTGTCTTTGACCAGCGCGACGTTGCAAAAAACACGCAGTAAGGCGTCGCTGTAAACTACAGGGGCCTCTGAAAAACCCCATCCGTCATCGGGGCGATGAACGATTGGCTTGCAACGGCTCGAAAAGCTGTGGATAACCGGCGAAAACTTGCGTGTTGGCCGATGGGGCGCTATACAGGGGGG
>JBAYVY010000006.1:0-25766 GCA_041674345.1 Phycisphaeraceae bacterium
CCTCCTGTGATGGTGTTGTGTAAACAACTCCATCATCGCAGGAGGCCTTGCTTCGCGCCAGCGCGTGTAACGCGCGCCGCAGCGCGGACTTATGAATCATCGTTCCTTAAGTTGATGGCGTTCGTACCTGTCCCGCTTTCTTTTCCACATCGAGACGGATGATCTTGTCGCCGGTGGCGTTGAAGTTGAAACGATTGTTGGTGTGATAGTCGTAAGCGTTGTTCGCGGTGGCGGTACCGATGTTGAGGTGAAGCTGCTCATCCACGCCTGAATCGGGGTCCACTACATCTTCGACCTGCCAGGTGACGCCGGTCTGGACGGCGAGCGCCGGGGGCGCGACGCCGTACATCCAGTGGGTCGGAGCGCCGGGGGCCTGTCCGGTGAAGTCATCTTCTTCTTGCCTCCGTGGTTCTCCGTGGTGAATCCAAAAGCGAATGCGGTCGCCCGCCCCGCACTGATGACGAATGATCCGGGCATTTGACATTCCTCGCGCCGCATCCGACATTCAATGTCCCCATGCCCGCATCCCCCCCATCGCATTCCTCCATCGCCCCCCGGCCCCCCGCCCCCGGAACCTCCGGAAGCGCCGGAACCCCCGGAAGCGCCCGCCGCTCCATGCGACGCATCCTCTGGGCCTGGGCGTTCGGCGCGACATGGATGTATATCGTCATGGGGGCCGCGGCGACCGAATATGCCCGGCAACTGGGCGTCAGTCCGTTCGGATTCGGTGTGCTCGCGGCCCTGCCATTCATCGGGGCGTTCACACAACTGCCCGTCAGCATCCTCATTGAGCGATACGGCGGGCGAAAGTTCATCTTCATGTCCACCGGCATCATCGGTCGCGTCCTCTGGTTGCCGCTGGCCGCGATCCCCTGGGTGTTGCCGCAGCGCTATTGGTCCGTCGCCCTGCTGACCGGCATGAGCGTCGCCATGCTCCTGACGCAAATGGGCGTTCCCGCCTGGCTGAGCTGGGCCGCCGACATCATCCCCCCCCGTGTGCGCGGACGCTATTTTTCCTGGCGCATCCGGCTGGGCCAGGCGGTCGGCATCCTCGTCTCGCTCGCCGTGGGGCTGGGCATGGATTACGCCGACACGCTTGATCCGGCCTACGTCCGCGTCGCCATTTCCCTCGCCTACGTTTTCGCCGCCGTCATGGGCGTCTGCGATTACCTCATGCACGTCGCCGTCCCCAGCCCCCCCGAATCGCCTCGCCCCGATCATTCCATCCGGCATCTGGTCTTCACCCCCCTGGCGGATAAAAACTTCCGCCGCTTTCTCGGTTTCACCTTCACACTCACCTTCTCGATCGGCTACATCGGACAGTTCGTCAACCTCTATCTCCTCGATGTCGTCGTCAAAGACCTGCCCAACAAATACTTCGTGATGAACGTCATGATGGTCGCCATTCCCCTGCTCTGCTACGTCCTGTCCGTCGGCTTCTGGGGCAAACTCATCGACCGCTTCGGCAAACGCCCCGTCGCGATCCTCTCCGGCCTGATGACCGTCAACGGCGCCGTCGCCTGGGTCTTCGTCACCCCCGAACACTGGATGCTCGGCTACCTCGTCGTCCTCCTGGTCACCACCGCCTGGCCCGGTCTGGACCTGGCCAACTTCAATATCCTCCTGGGCCTGAGCGAATCACGCGGCGGCGAACGCATCGGCTCCGCATATGTCGCCATCAACTCCGTCGTCGTCGCCATCGCCGGAACACTGTCCGGCTTGTTCGGCGGGGCCGTCGCCGAATCCCTCGGCGCCGACTGGCGCATCGTCATCTTCCACTGGCCCGTCACCTACCACGGCGTCCTCTTCCTCATCTCCGGCGTCCTCCGCGCCGCCTGCCTTTTCTTCCTCATCGGCCTGCACGAAGAAGGGGCCACCAGCACCCGCGATGCCGCCCGATACATGGCCGCCAATATCTATTCCAACATTCAGCAAGCCATTCTCATGCCCACCCGCATCGTCGGTCTGGTCGGCAAAGTCAGCCGCCAAACCTTCCGCATGGATAAATAAAGTTCCCCCCCCGCTCCTCTCACAGCCCCCAGCTCCGCCGGGGGTGGGCGTGCGGGATACGCAATGGTTCGATTACCACATTCCACCGGACTGAACGTCGTTTTTTTGCAACATGCCGCAAATCATGCGTTACAGCCGCCCGCGATGGACCGGCATAACATTCATCAATACAATGATTTGAGAATCAATCGTTCCCCGCACCCGTCGGGGCACACCCTTTGAGGCCGGTGGGATATGAAAGAGGTTGCACACATTCCGATGCTCGTTTTGACAGCGATCACCCTGTTCGCAGTCGGCTGCGCGAATGATGTTCATTCGGTAGGTTTACTTCCGATGGCGGGGGCGGGGGCGGGTGAGACGTACACGCTGAACGCTCCTCAGGCGGTGTTGGACACTTCCGAGATCGCCGCGTATCGCCGGCAGCGGGCGCAGTGGGCCGCCGATGGACAGGTCGCCGACCAGCCCTGGTGGGCCGACCGCAACGACGCCCGGCTGAACCTGCGGCCGGGCGGAAACGCCGCCGCCGTCACCGATTACCTGATCCGCGTCCATGACCGCCAGTATTCCAGCAACGGACACATCTCCGATACCTATCGCCGTGACAGTTACAGCAACAGCTACGGACGCATTGTCGATTGACGAAAATACATTTGGGGCGCACGACACGCCACGCGGTCGCAAATCCCTCTTCATCTGAGTTTCGACAAGCCCCTGATTATCCAACATCAGGTTTTTACTTCCGGGGGCGGGGGCGGGGGTCCAGCTTGTCCAATCCCTCGGCGAACCACCTGGCGTTCGGTATCACGTGTCCCATGCCCGGCACCTGCACGTAATTCACGTGTGCGAACTTTTCATCCACAAAGCCCTGATACACCACCTTCGTACTCGGCTGATTGGGGTCGCGGTCGCCGGTCAGCAGCACGTACCGATGATCGGCTTTCGCCTTTTCCAGCAACGCCGCGTCGAAACCCATCATCGCAGGCAACGTCCCCTTGCCGGGCAACTCCAGCGGCTTGTAAAAGTTCACGCCGCAGATGAACAACCCGCCGGTGAAAACATCGGGGTAACTGATCGCCGCCCACGAAGCGCATCGGCTCCCGCCGGACATGCCGCTGACATACACCCGCCGCTCGTCGATCTTGTATCGCTTGGCCACGTTGAACGCGGCGTCCACCGCCATGGCGATGCGTTCGCCGGCGTCCCGGTTGTTGCCGCTGTTTTCCGCCGCGACATAAATCATCCGCCTCGCCCGCAACACCTGCGCCCATCCCGCCGGCACCGCAGGTTTGTCGCCCGCGTCAATCCACACCAACAATCCCATCGCCTCCCGCCCGTCGTCATTCTCCGGCACGTACATCCGCCAACTCGCGCCCCCCAACTCGTAAACGTACTGCTGCGTTGCGTTCGCCGGGTCCGCCAGCGCCTTGTCCGCCGCCGCCTTCGGCAACGTGCGTTTCACGAAATCGGCGAACCGGCATCGCTCGTCATGCTGATCGAACGAAACCGCGAACGCCCCGACACGTGGCCGCTCCCCGGCGTGAAGTTGTTGCCCCACGGCAATCAGCAGGGTGCAGCCGATCAAGGTCATCATCTGTGGCGTTATATATTTGACCATGCGCATATCGTAACCTGATTGCGATGTTTGATATCATGGTATCCAGTGAAAACCGCAGTGGCCCCACCGGCCACCAACCCGGCGAGCATTCAAAATGAATTCATCCGAACCGCCCAAGCCCAAATCCTTTCGCCTGTCGCGGGGGCGCAGTGATCTTGGACTTCTGTTGTTCGCCATCGGACTTTTTGTTTTGGGCTTTTATTACGAGTCGATGGCTTTGTGGGTGATGCGAGGGATTGGGTTCACCACGATTGTGCTTCTTGTTTGGTTTCTGGTACTCATTTTATCCGACAAGTCGAGGAAGTACGTCGTGCCGGATGCCGGCTTGGCGAGCATTCTGGCCCGGATTGCCGTCCTTGGTTTCTGGGCGTTTTATCTGTGGCGCGGATTTCAAGCTGGTTCATATATCGACACATTGCTCTGCGCGATGTTCGTGATCGTGTTCGCCATTTTGGAAATGGTGGGTATCCGAAATCGCCGGCGAATGCTACGCGCATAAAAAAACCCTGCCGCCGGGGAGGCATCCGGCGGCAGGATCAACAGGGAAAGGAGAAATGGCTGTCTCATGCTCCGCTAAGAGCATCCTCAATCCGCATCATCTTTCCGCACCGACCACGACCGACATACCCCATTACAAGAATCATGCCAAACCACCGGAACCCGAGAAACCCAGAAAACCTGTCAAACTAATGAGCAAACATTGAGCCGTCGCCGCGTTAATGCCTAGTGACCAAGCACCCGGCATCGCTAAGCCGCAAGCGGCGGGACAGATCGCAGATCGAACATCGCAGATCGCAGATGAAAAGAAAAACCCGCCGGTGCGACGTGTGTCGGACCGGCGGGTGGGTGTTGTTGCGAGTTGCGTTGATCGTGTGTGAAGGATGGTGAGGTCGGGGCGAGGGTTTCAATCCCGCCGCAGGGACTCCAGGCCGTTCACGGTTGGCGTTACGCTTCCCGCAGGTGATAGCTTTTGACGAAGGTTTGCGCGAAGTCGGGGTAGGCCGCCTGATCGTGTTCGCCCAGGTCCAGCCCTTCGAGCTGCTCGGCATCGCTGACGCGCAGGCCGATGGTGGCCTTGAGTACCGCGAACATAATCATCGCACAGCCGAACGCGAAGACGAATACCACCCCGACGCCCACCAACTGAGGCCAGAGCTGCGTGAACCCGCCGCCCATGAACAAGCCGTCCTTGATCGCGGTTTCCTCGGTCCAGTAGGCCGCGTCGATGGCGTGTTCCCCGAACAACCCCACCGCCAGCGTTCCGAACGCGCCGCAGACGCCGTGCACAGAAATCGCGCCCACCGGATCGTCGATCCGCAGCTTCTTCTCGATGAACAAACACGAGGCGAACACCAGCACCCCCGCCATCAACCCGATGATGACCGCCGATCCGTTCGACACCGACGCGCACGGAGCGGTGATCGCCACCAGCCCCGCCAGCACGCCGTTGAGCGTCATGCTCAAGTCCGGCTTGCCGAAGCTCAGCCACGAAGCGATCAGCGCCGCGATCGCGCCCGCCGATGCCGCCAGCGTCGTCGTCACCGCCACGTGCGCGATGCCATCGACAGCCGTCAGCGTCGAACCGGGATTGAACCCGTACCAGCCGAACCACAAGATAAACACTCCCAGCGCCGTCAGCACCAGATTGTGCCCCGGTATCGCGTTGGCCGAACCGTCCGCGTTATACTTGCCCAACCGCGCTCCCACCATGATCGCACCGGCCAGCGACGCCCAGCCACCCACCGAATGCACCACCGTCGAACCGGCGAAGTCGCGCATTCCCATCCCCGCCAGCCAGCCGTTCGGCCCCCAAATCCAGTGCCCGCTGATCGGATACACCACCGCCGAGATCAAGATCGAATAGAAAATGTAGCTGATGAGTTTCGTCCGCTCCGCCATCGCGCCCGACACGATCGTCGCCGCCGTCGCCGCGAACACCACCTGGAACAGATACCCCGCCGCGTCGGCCCCCGATTCCATCCCCGTCATGCCCCCCATCCCCACGAAGTTCCAGTCCCATCCGAACACCCCGCTGCCGTTGTTGCCGTACATCAGCGAATAACCCACCAGCCAGAACATGATCGCCCCGAAGCAAAAGTCCAGCAGGTTCTTCATCATGATGTTCACCGCGTTCTTCGCGCGGGTCAGCCCGGTCTCCACCATCGCAAACCCCGCCTGCATGAAGAACACCAGGAAAGCCGTCAGACACAGCCACATGATGTTCGCCGTACTCTGCGGCAGGTAGGCCACCGCCGGAACTTCGGGGGCCGCCGCCGCGTCCGGGGCTGGGATCGGAGGGGCATCCTGCGCGAACAACGGCACCGCCACCATGAACACCATTCCCAACATCAGCCAGCCGATTCGCCGACCCGTCAACCACGAGAACTTAGACTTTGACAAACTCACAGCGGACCTCCTTCGAGCAGGGGTTTGAACACACCAACAGTTCCAACTTGGATCGCACCGTAGCGACCCTACCACCGGTTCCCATTACAAGTCACGTGCCAAACGCATGAACTTCCATCACCTACCGTATAAAACTGCTTATTCAGCACACGTCGCCCCGTCACACCGCCCAGATACGCCGCACATTTAAGCGGCACCTGCCTGATTTGCATTAAAAAAGCGCGGCACCACGAGGTCTGGTGGCCGATAACCCGGTTTTATGCCGAAATGGAACCCGGAAGATTGCGGTCACGATAAATCCGTCGCATCGCACCCCGCATCGCCGCCCACGCCGAAGCGGCCCCCCTGGCCCAGCATGTACATGACCAGCCAGACCCCCAGCGGTACCAGAATCAACTGCACCACCATCCACGGCCACATCACCCACACTAAATACGACCGCGTCGCCATGATTAATTCGTAAACCAGGCATCCCGCATCCAAAAGCGTCAACACGCACACCATCACGAGCATCGCCGCCAATCCACGCCACCGACCGGCCAGCACCGCCGCGCCGATCCATGTCACTCCCGCCACCATCAACGCATACACCCCAGCCCCCGGTGCCGCGCGCCCCAAGTCTGCCCAATCCACCCGGCCCCACTGGTTATCGCCGAAAATAAATTCCCGCCATGCCCAGTAGCCGTAAGCGTGGACTTGGGCGGAAATCGCCGCGCCAAACACCACCACCAGCAATGCCGCGTTGACCAGCCGCATCACACGCGGAATCTTCCGATACTTGCCCGCAAACGGCCCCCACAACACCCGCAACACCGCACCGATGCACACATGACACCGCCTTCGCACCCCGCCATGCCACAGGTACAACACCACCGTCATCGCGCCCGCAGCCATGATCCAGCGATGCACGATGAACCCGCCCCATTCCAGTGACGGATACCAGACCCATTCATTGCCGCTGACGAACAGCGAGTTGTCGCACAGCATCATGAATATGGAATCGAGCACCATCAGTGTTGCGAAGCCGATGAATAGCCACCCGATGCCGCGAAGTGCCCGACGGAAGTTTGTCATGCCGGCGATTGTAACCATCGCGCGATCATGCCGCCACGATTGAGCGTGGGGCGGCATGTGGCCGGCTGCGACTGCGCGTGCTTCGGGGGCCGGCCCGACGGGCGGGTCACGCAGCCATGACTCGCATTTTTTATCGGGAATTGCCGTATGATTTTGCTCTTTGAATATTCCATTTTCGTCGAATATAGACTATTGAACGGCCCAGCAAGAACGCGGGGTGAATAACCAATCGCCGATGTAGAAATTGTTCCCCCAGTCCGGTGTTCAATTAAAAACCGGACAGCACGGGCCTGTCCGCTTGGGTATTGGTGATTGAGTGTTATTTCGTCATTGGCATTTGGAACCGCGTCAGCCGATCTTTTCGAGTTTGATTCAAGTTTCGACTTTCAAACTTCGAGTTTTCCCCCCATCCCCCCCAGCCCCCCAACTTCCGGGGGCTATATCAGCTTCTTCAAATCCAATCCCTTCCACTCGTGGTTCCGTATCGCCGTCACCACCGCTTCCGCCAGGTTCACCGCCGCCAGACCCGCCTCCGCATCGACCTCCGGCTTCTGATCCCCCTTCACCGCTTCAATGAAATTCGTCAACTCCGCCCGCAACGGCTCCTCATCATTGATCGTCAACTCCTCCATCGCCACCAAATCCGTGTAACGCAACGCCGACAAATCCGCGCCGTCCGCCAACTGATTGCGAATCTCCAGCAACTGTTCGATGTTCCCCGTTCGACGAATCGCCGTGCCGCTCTTGCTCGCATAGTCCAGCGAAACATACCCCGATTCGCTGAACACCCGCAGTTTGCGTTCGGTCTTCATCGCCAACCGGCTGGCGGTGAGCTTGGCGACGCATCCGTCGTCGAACACGATGCGGGCGTCAGCGATGTCTTCGTGTGTGCCCAGGATGTTCACGCCGCAGGCCGCGACATCTTTCACTTTGCCGCGGGCGAGTTTCAGCACGATGTCCAGGTCGTGGATCATCATGTCGAACACCACGCCGACATCGACCGAGCGGAACGTCATGGGACTGACGCGGTCGCATTCGATGAACCGGGGAATGAAGTTCCAGCTTGCGATCGCGCGCACCGCCGGGTTGAATCGCTCGGTGTGACCGACCTGGAGCAGCACGTTGAACTTTTTCGCCGATTCGACCATGCGATGCGCCACGTCCGCCGATTGCGCCAGGGGCTTTTCCACCAGGCACGCCACGCCGTGCGCCATCAGTTGGCCCGCCACCGCTTCGTGATGCACGGTGGGCACCGCGACGCTGGCCGCCTGCACGTGGGGGTATTTTTCGAGCAGTTCATCGACGCTCGCCAGCGCGTCGCAGCCGAACTTGTCCGCCAGCGCATCTCGTCGTTGCGCGTCGGCATCGACGACCGTCAATAATTGGACCGAGGGTAGTTCGTGATACACGCGGGCATGGTGTTGCCCCATGCGCCCCACGCCGACCACCGCCACAGGTATTCGCTTCGAGTCATTCATAAGCCCGTCATCGTCCCGGTTGACACCGCGTAGGTCAAGCCCCCGCAACAGCCCCCCCCCCGATCCGCCCTCCCCGAACCGGGGCGCATGACAACCGGCGCACCTGTTCGAGGGGGGCCGGTCAATCACAATGTTTTCATATGAACAACGCTCGCGGAAGCCCGAAGGAGATGACAACATTTAAATTGTACCCTCCGCGACCAAGAGTTGACTCAACGGATGTGGAATGTTCAATGTGCGATGTGCGATGTCAGCAGATGAGACCCGGCGTCTTCGCATTGCACATTGCACATCGTACATCCGACATCCGAATAGATTGACCGCATGAGGTATAACATGCACTCGCACACCCACCGAAAGCCCCCCTTGCTCCAACTCACCGAAATCAAGCTCCCCCTGGACCACACCCAAGCCGATCTGGTCGCCGCGATCTGCCGCCGCCTCCGCATCAACGCCTCTCAACTGCGCTCCCACGCCATCCATCGCCGCGCCGTTGATGCGCGCCGCCGCGACGCCATCGCCTACATCTACACCATTCACGCCGAGGTCGCCGACGAACCCGCCACCCTTGCCCGCATCAAAGATCGTCGCCACGTCAACCCCGCCCCCGACCTCGTCTATCGCTTCGTCACGCACGCCCCATCCGATCTTCCCACACGCCCCATCGTCATCGGCACCGGACCCTGCGGCCTGTTCGCCGGACTCCTCCTCGCCCAAATGGGCTTCCGCCCCATCCTCCTCGAACGCGGCAAACCCGTCCGCCAACGCACCATCGACACCTTCGGCTTCTGGCGCGGCGGGCCCCTCGATCCCGAATCCAACGTCCAGTTCGGCGAAGGCGGAGCCGGAACCTTCTCCGACGGCAAACTCCACACCCAAATCAAAGACCCCCTCCACCACGGACGCAAAGTCCTCGAAGAATTCGTCCACGCCGGCGCGCCCCCCGAAATCCTCTACCTCGCCAAACCCCACATCGGAACCTTCCGACTCGTCGGCATCGTCGAACACCTGCGAAGCACCATCGAATCACTCGGCGGCGAAATCCGCTTCCAATCCCGTGTCACCGATCTGCTCATCGAACAGGGCCGCGTGCGCGCCGTCATCCTCGCCGACGGCTCACGCATCGACGCCGATGCCGTCCTCCTCGCCGTCGGGCACAGCGCACGCGATACCTTTGAAATGCTCCACGCCCGCGGCGTATCCATCGAACCCAAACCCTTCTCCGTCGGCTTCCGCATCGAACATCCCCAGGCCATGATCGACCGCTGCCAGTATGGTACTGTTCCGGGGGCCGGTGATTTCACCGATACCCTCGGTGCCGCAAACTACAAACTCGTTCACCATTGCTCCAACGGTCGCTCCGTCTATTCCTTCTGCATGTGTCCCGGCGGAACCGTCGTCGCCGCCGCGTCCGAACCCCGCTGCGTCGTCACCAACGGCATGAGCCAATACTCCCGCAACGAACGCAACGCCAACAGCGCCATCGTCGTCGGCATCTCCCCCGAAGATTTCAACGGTTCCGCCACCGACCCCCTGGCCGGCATGGCCTACCAACGCCGATGGGAACAACGCGCCTTTGAACTGGGCGGCGGAACCTACGAAGCACCCGCCCAACTCGTCGGCGACTTCCTCGCCGGCCGCCCCTCGACCCAACTCGGCTCCGTGTCACCCTCCTACATTCCGGGCGTCCATCTGACCGATCTCAGCACCGCGCTCCCGTCCGACATCATCCAAGCCATCCGCGAAGCCCTCCCCGCCTTCGGCAAAAAAATCCGCGGCTTCGACAGGCACGACGCCCTCCTCACCGGCGTCGAAACCCGCACCAGTTCCCCCATCCGCATCCCCCGCGATGAAAATTACCAAAGCCAAAACACGCAGGGCCTCTACCCCGCCGGCGAAGGCGCCGGCCACGCCGGAGGCATCCTCTCCGCCGCCGTGGACGGTTTGAAATCCGCCGAAGCATTGGCACTCAGTTTGTCCCCCATTCCCAACGCTCAACAGACTACTTGACCTTACTCGCCCACTTGGTCCGCGATCCTTTTTTAACAGCGGTCGGCTTGAACGCCTTATTGCGTTCCTGCCAGAATTGAATTTGCTGTTCGACGGTCAAATCTTTCAACTGTTCATGCACGCGCAACGCCGCCTCGCGCTTCATCTTCACACAATCAAAGGTTTTGGTCTTCATGCTCAATAACCTCCTGCGACGAGTGGATGGCCATTTCATCGGAACTCTTTAGTTGGCCGAGCAATGCTTGAACACGTTTTAGACGATCCGCTTTTTCCTGACGTTCCGCCTGAATGAAGCATTTAGCTTCGGCAATCCGCTTTCTCCGTTGGTTCGCGTCCCACTTCACGTCTGCGTTTGGTACCCAAGCCCGTTTAATGAAATTGCACGCTTTGCACGAATAAGCCATATTCTCGATCACATCAGGTCCCTCTTTGGCCACAGGATGAATGTGATCGACCTCCGTGAAATAAAAATAATCGTCCACGGTGTCAATAAGGCAGCGGCCACAATACTCACAGCGGAACTTCGCGTGCAAGCCCACTTCTAGAGTTCGTGCGCTCCAACCAAGAGACACAAGTTCATTCACGATTTTCGGATCAGGTGTTTTTGCCACAGGCGTTCCTCAACTATGGACACCACGACTGGATATCCGATTCCTCGACGCTGGAAATCAAAATCGGTACGGCGATGTTCAAAAACTCGGATATGAAAATTGACGTTTTGATTTCGCTTCCATTATGAAGTCTCAATTTCGCATGGAAAACTCCCGCCTTGAATCCCGCAATATCTTCGAGTGGAACTACTTGAGTAAGTTTTGCGGCGCGGGTATGGAGATACATCGCTTGTTGAGTCAATACGACAGCATGGCCAATTTTATTCATTACCTTGAATTGAAAAATCACCAAGGGCTTGCCGTCAATCTCAGTCGTCAGAGTCAATTTTAGTTGATTGATAATCTCGTCTGTGATTTGGTCCCTGAAAAGAACCAGTTCTTTCAACTTGCCTGTCACTCCGGCAGCAATGGCTGAAACAAATGCCTCGGGGTCGCACTTTTTGGCTAGATATACGGGCGGATCCTCCTGTACCAACTCGCTAATCTCTTCCTCTTTGACACCAATCGCAACTCCGATTTTGCGGATCATTGTCAGTTCGCGTTTCGCTATTCTTCCATCGACCCTCGCACACGTCACCAACACATCGACATCAGCCAAAGCCTGTTCATGGTTCCCACAATATTCTGATTTCGAGACAGAGCGGGTGTCTGCAATCAACTGTTCTGCCTCATGCGGAGCAAGCCATAACCACGCGCTTTGCTCCGTCAGCAATTTGGCTTCGGATGGTTCAATGTGTCCGTCTGCTTTAGCTACGAGAACCAAGCACTTGAAAAGAAACACTTGCGTTCTGCGTGCGTCAATGACTTCCGTTCTTGCCGCCTTAAGCGCGTCGAAGTTAGGTACAGACTGAACGTCAATAGTCGCGGGAACTTTGGCCGATATTGTCTCCGCTTTTTCGACGAGGTCATTGACTGTGCGAAACATTTCTTGGTGTTGGGCGACCTGTTGATTCGTGGGGCACTGGGACACATTGCGAACCACGTCCTGCAATGTCCTTATCTCTTGTGATGTGTCGTACAACTTCTGCAATAACTCGCTCAATTCAACCAGTGTCGCGGTCCCCTCTTCTCCCCAAGATGTCCTTATGGCGGTCAAGCCCTCTGTCAACATTTTGACGGTGTCCGCGTGCCATTGCTTGTCTGCAAGACTATCGATCATCTCAAAAGTTAATCGTGCAGATTGCCGTTCAATAAACAGCAATAAGAAATACTTGCCCACAGTATTTGCAAGGGAAAGCGACGAGGTTGCCGCCTGGCGCACTAAAAAGATCAACTGTCGGAGATTCTTTTGTTGCTCATCGTTTGCCTTTTGATTCCCTTGGTCTTGGACCAACTGTCGTAATTGCTCGATTTCCTGCGATTGTTGCTGCTGTATATGATCGAATTTGTTGGCAGCATCCTCCGCACGAAGTGATTGGTGCGCGAGTGCCAAATCTCGAATGACCTGTTTCATGTCCACAGAGCAACCCCCTTCATCAGATTGGCAATATAGTACCGAGGGGTGAGACGTTCGCAAGCCCAACGCCGCGATACGCGGCGGCTCGCATCCTTCCGCTTGTCGGGTGCCTCGGTTTGCCGGCGTCTTCGCCGCAAAACGTGAAGCGATGAGTCCCCAGCGCCGCTTGCGACTCGACTGAACCCGCCGAAGTCCAAAAACGGACAAGCTGAGGCACCCGGCTCAACAGACTACTTGACCTTGCTCGCCCACTTGGCCCGCGATCCCTTTTCGATGGGTGTGGGCTTGAACGCCTGATTGCGTTCCTTCCAGAATTGAATTTATTGCTCGACGGTCAAATCCTTCAACTGTTCATGCACGCGCAACGCCGCCTCGCGCTTCATCTTCACACAATCAAAGGTTTTGGTCTTCATGCTCAATAACCTCCTGCGGCGGGCGAATGGATGGCACCCACCCATTGTACCCCAACCCGAATCTCCCCCACGCGAGCCGCCTTCCGGGGGCGTATCGCGGCGTCCCCGACGCCATGAAAACGAAGACACCGCGACACGCGGCGGCTCGCTTTGTTGCGTTACTCCGCTTGCGTCAACGTGCGCTGTCGTCTGATGTAGTGATACACATTGTTCAAATACGATTCGTCTTTCACCGGTTTCGTCGAGCCGCTTTTCGCCCACCATGTCCCGCTGACCGGCTTGTTCCATCGCTTGGTCAATTCTTCCCCCAGCCAGCGTTTCAACCACATCATGATTCTGTCCGGGTCAATCTTTCGTTCCGCGTCGAGCAGCACATGTACATGATCTTCATCATCGGATGCCGAGCAGATGCGATACGTCCATCCGCCCCGTTCGCAGAGGCGCGGAACAATCCCCTCAATCACCGCCCGCCGCGGGGCGGCGAGTTAAATCGGATCCCCCCGCATCCCCTCGCGCGATTCCGCAGCGCGTTCCGCATCCGCTTCGATGAACGCTTCACCGCGCTGATTGTGTTCGCGATCGACCGTCGGTCGATCATCCCCATGCAGGCGTGTGCCGTAGGTGCCGAACGTGATATGCCACGTGGTTCTCGCCGGATCGAGTTGTTGCGTCATGACGAAAGTTTACTCTGCGAGCCGCCGCGTGTCGCGGCGGGGAACGCACCGTAACGTCAGTGGCGCCGCGACATTTCCGGGGGCGGCGGCTCGCTGTCGCACACCGCAAACCGCCTAAAACCTACACGATCCTGCTACGCCGGGGTTCGGCGCACCGGAGCGTCGCGTTTTGTGATTTTTCGGGGCGTTTTCCGTCCCAAAGCGCACCGGAAGGTCGCAAAAACGGCAAAACGGCCTCATTGGGGACCGTTCACCGGCAAACGGGCGGAAATAGCAGGATCGTGAAGGTCGGCGTGAATGGCGTGTCAGGCATGGAATGGCGGTGTGTAAAAAAACCCGGCGTTCCGCGATGGGCGGGACGCCGGGAAGGAGGAGGAGAAAATACGATCCCCGGAAGTCACGATCAGCGCCCCCGGACCCCCGGAAGTTTTCGTTCGGGGGCGGGGGGCCGGGGGCCGTAGGGCTTAAGCCCTACGGCCTGGGTTCGTCAGATCGACGGGTCGTGGTCGGCCATGCCTGCTGAACCCCCGGAAGCGGGTACGCCGCTCCCGGAAGTTTCGCTTTGTTCCGGCTTGGCCGATGGGCCGTCGATGTAGGATTCTTCGAGGGTTTGACGCAGTTTCGCCAGGGCCTTGTTCTGAATCTGACGGACGCGCTCTTTCGTCAGCCCGACAAGTTTGCCGACCTGTTCGAGCGTCAGTGGCGTGCTTTCGGTGGAGGAACCCAGTGCGAAGCGATGTTCGATCACCGCTTGTTCGACGTCGGTCAGTTCCGCATCGTTGCGCTCGAAGATGCGTCGCACCTGTGAAGCGCAATCGGTTTCATACTCGTCGGTCTTGCGTTCCTGATGATCGCTTTTTTCGAGGGCGGGGTCGAAATCGGTGGGGAACATCGCCTTGTATTGCGACTGCTTGATGCCCGTCCTGCTGAACGCCTTGAGGATCGCCCGGCAGGCGTAGGTGCTGAACTTGAAGCCCTTGGATGCGTTGAACTTGTCGGTGGCCCGCAGGAGGGCCATGTTGCCTTCGCTGATGAGATCGGCGAAGTCCAGATCAGCCCCGCGCACACGTTTGGCCATCGCCAATACCAGGGCGAGGTTGAACTGCGCGATGCGGTCTCGCAGTGTGCGGGACAGGCGATACCAGTGGAGCAGGTCGCGGGCTTGGGCGTCGGTGACGGGCTTGTCGCCGATCTTTTTGCGGAGTTGCGCGACGCGATAGCGGGCGTAGTTGAACTGGAGGAACAGGGCCTGTTCCTGATGTTTGTTGAGGACGACGTTGACCACGCCGCGCACGTCACGGAGGGTGGAGGCGGACTCCATGACCGGGTGGTACCAACTGGTGTTGGGTTCGGGAGTGGCCGGGGCCTGTTTGAAGAGAATGTCCTCGGCGTCCTTCTTGGTGAAGATCGGGTCCATGACCGGGTCGGTCGGCTCGCTGAGCAGCTCGGCCAGGTCATTGCGATCGCGCGGCGCCAGATGCGCGGCCCCGGTGGGCGCGGCGATCGTCCGCCGGCGTCGAAGTTGTTCCAGAGGCGTGGGGGTGAGTGTTTCGGTCATTGAGGTAACCGCCTTTCTTTCTGAGACACGCGGGTTGGCTCCCAGCGAACACACGCGTCTTGTGAACCATACGTCCGGGCGATGCGGTCGGTTCAATTCATATGGTACTAAAAGAGTGCCCTATGTAAAACCTAAAACAAGTCATTTCCGCAAAATTATTTCTCACAATGAATTATGGATATTTCGATCCGATTCACTTGGGGAAAGTCGCAAGTGGGAAGTCGAAGAAAGTGGGAAGTGGGAAGTAAAGACCTTTTCATCGCCGCCGGCCGTGTTCACTGTCCCTGGTATGGCCATGCCGGGGCTTTGGCAAGTTTTTCAAAGATCCCAAACCCGGTTCGCTATTTTTTCATCAAAACACTTGACGGATCGGCATGGCGCGTTGTATTTGGCACGTGCCAATTCGACACATGTCATTTTTGGCGGGTTCATCCCATTCCATTCACCCCCGCACGGGGAAGGAGGAAGATCATGTCGAATCGCAAGTGGAACATGGCCCGGTTGATGTTGTGGGTGTCCGGTACGCTGGTTGGAATCTCGGCTGCGGCACCCGCGGTTCAGGCGGACACGATTCTGGTGCAACAGGGCTGGGAAGCCCCGGCGTTCAACAACGGCGACGCCCCCGGCTCCCCCGGCTCCCCCGGCTCCCCCGGTTCCCCCGGCTCCCCCGGTTCGCCGTTCACCTATCAACCCGACATTGAATTGCTGATTCGCCGGGACGGCGATGCCATCGCCTCTGTTCCGCCCGGCGACGATGTCACCGAAGACTGGCTCCGCGAACTGACGGAATCCGAAGAACAAGATGCGGCGGATGATCGCGCCGACGCACAACCCAACCCCGCGATCGCCGACGCCATCGCGCGATACCCTGATTATTGGTTGAAACTCGGCGGGGGCACGGTGTACGTCGATATGGGCGATGCCCGGCATCTGATGGCTGCCTGTCTCTGGCCCGATCTTTATGCGCGTCTGTTGTTCGCGCGCGCCCGGCGGACAGGCCGGTTGTCAGGCGTTTGTCGATTCCATCGGCGAAGGCGTTCGCTTCAAGTCCTGCCGCGATGCCATGCAATCCCTGGCGGCCGCCCGTGCCGGAGGCTGAATCGCTATCTCGATGAACGCATCATTCCGTTGACCGAGGAACTTGTCTGGATTGAACGCGGATATGCCGAGCAAAAAAACGCGGGCAACAAGACGCGCCGTCCCAGGGCGAGCGATCTTTGGTGATCGCGACGTCGAATGCCGCGTTTGATTTGGTACGCGCCGCCGCCGCCGCCGCCGACCCCCGGCATCACGAATAACCCGTCACCTCTCCGGGGGCCGCCGCACTACGGAACAAAGTGTTGAAGTTTTATCCGAACCGGGGTGTTCATTGCATTCCGTTGCCGGTCAGCGGATTGCACCACAGCGGATTCGGCCCGCCGGCGTTCCGCCAGGCGAGGTAGGTTTCGGTGCTGACCAATTCCACGTGCGTATCGGCGAACGCGGCGGAACCGCGGTCGTCGTGACGTGAACTGATGGTTTCGCTCTGGCTCCAGGGGTCGTCGTTGCCGTCGTTCCAACCGTTTTTTTCGTCCCCTTCCCACATCAGCAGGGCGTCACCGCGAAACTTGGCGAGTTGCACCGAGGGCGAGACGAAGGAATCGAAACCGCGCACCACGCTGCTCATGATGTAGCTGGTCAGGTTTTGCACCTGCGTCCAAGGCCCCTTGTCCAGTGGACAGCGATAGATTTTTTCGCCGTTCAGGTAAGGCCACAGCGATCCTTTTTCCACGTCGGCGCTCTGACTCTTGCCGGGATACTGATAAAGCCAACCCGGCCCGGCCCACTTCGGCGGCGTGCCCTTTTCCATGCTGTCGGAGTTGGGGAACGGCATGAATCCGTCCTGCTCCCCGGCATACATCGCGCCGCTCGTCATCATCTGGCGAATCTGCGACGTGCATTGCGTTCCCCTGGCTTGGCGCAAGGCGCGATTCAGCGACGGCAACAGAATCCCCAGTAGCAACGCGATGATGCCGATGACCACCAAAAGTTCCACCAGCGTGAAACCGCGCCCCCGGAAGCATTTCGGATTGCTGATTTCGGATTGCCGATTGAAAAGCATTCGGCGCGCATCGCAATCGCATCGCTCGGCGGAGGCGGTCAATGGAGCGCATTCATAACGCATCATTCTCACAGACGCGGGAAAAGAACGGTTTATTTCAAAATCAGAAATCAGAAATTCCTACCCCGGCCAGACCATCGACTCTCCCGGTTTCAGCGACCGCACTTTCGCCGATTTGGGCTTCAATTCCGCCGGGTTTTGCTCGATCAGCGGCCAGGTGTTGTAATGAATCGGTATCGCCACTTGCGGATTGACGTAATCCACCGCGATGCTCGCCAGATTCGGCCCCATCGTGAAGCGATCCCCGATGCACACGCACATCACCTGCGGCTGCGCCATTTCGCCGATCAGTTTCATGTCGCTGTATAACGCCGTGTCCCCCGTGTGATACACCTTCACCCCCGCCTGCTTGAAATTCAGCACCAGGCCCGTCGGCTGGCCCATGTACCGGCCCTCGTAACTGGACGAGTGGAATGCCGGGACGAACGATACATACCCGAACGGCGTGTAAATCCGCCCGCCGGGGTTGCCCGGCTCCAGTTTCGCCACGCCCTGTTCCTCCAAAAAGTTGCACAGCTCGAACACGCCGTACACCGTCGCATCGCATCGCTTGGCGATCGCCACCGTGTCGCCCACGTGATCGGCATGGCCGTGCGTCAGCGCGATGAAATCGGCATGAATGTCGCCCGGTTTCTGCACGGCCACGGGGTTGCCGGTCAGAAACGGATCGACCAACACCCGATGCTTCCCGTCGTCAAACAAAAAACCCGAATGACCCAGGTAGGTGATTTCCAGCGACATGGTGTCCCCTTTCGACAAGAAAATCCGCGGCCGCTTACTTCATCATAGCCGCCGCGCCGCCGGCGATGTAGCGCGAAATATCGCATCACGCTCCAACCATGTCACCGGCACCGCCTCGGCGCGTTCTCCGGCTTCATCGAGAAATCGCGTGATGATCGACGCGAATTGCGAACCACCCGTCATCGCCATGATCGCCTGCTTCAACGTTTTGCAAGGCCCCAGGTGCGGGCTGTATCCGCCGATCTTTTGTTTGATGCGATTGATCGCGTACCGTTCCCCCCGGAAGGTCAGCAGATGATCGAAATGCGATTGCAGACACGCCAGCCGCTGTCGCAAGGTGAGTTCCGGGGGCGGTTCGCCGTGCGCCAACAGATGAGCGGTGTCGCGCAACAACCACGGCGCGCCCAGCGCCGCCCGCGCGATCATCACGCCGTCGCACCCCGTCGCGGCCACCATGCGCACCGCATCAAATGGTGTGCGAATGTCGCCGTTGCCTACCCCCGGAACTTTTCCGCCGCCTTCTTCATGCACAGCGTCAATCACCGCCCGGATGCCGTCGAGGTTGACCGTGCCTTTGAAGCGCATCGCCGCGGTGCGTCCGTGAATCGTGATGCACCGGATGCCCGCGCGCACCAGTTGCCGCGCCAGCGCGGGGGCGGTCCATTCCGGGGGTTCGCTGTCGTGATAGCCCAGACGCAGTTTCGCGGTCACCGGGACATGCGGCGCGTACGTCGCCATTTCGTTGACCAGTCGTTCGGCCAGCCGCGCCGTATGCTCCGGCGTGCAAAGCATCATCGACCCCGCGAATGTCTTGGTCACCTTATCGACCGGGCAACCCATGTTGATGTCGATGACTTTCGCCCCCCGGTCCACCGCCCACCGGGCCGCCTCGCACATCACCCCCGGAAGGTTGCCGTACAACTGCATGCCGAGGGGTTGGTCTTCCGCGCATGTCGCCATGAGCCATCGCGTCTGCCGATTCTGTTTCAGCACGCCGTGCGGACAGAGCAGATCGGTGAACGCCAGCCCCACGCCGCCGCACGATCGCGCGACCAGTCGAAACGGCAAATCACAATGCCCCGCGACGGGCGCGAGCAGGACGTTGGATTCAAGTTGGAGCGATCCGATTCGCAGCATGGTGACATTTTACGTCCGGGGGCCGCTCGCGGCTTAGCGATCTTTGTGATGAATAAAAAACGGGAAATCCGGTACCATACCCGCATGGAAAAAGTCATTCGACGCTATCGGCCGGGACGGGAGGGGCAGTGGGTTTCGTCGTTGCTGACGAAACTCGGCCGCGCGGATTTCAAACCCGACAAGGATATGACCTGGGTGGTCGCGGTGGACAACCAGCCCGTCGCGGTCGGGGCGTGGGACATTGACCCCGATGATCTGACGTCGGGGGCCGGGGCCGGGCGGATTGAGTTGCTGTGGGTGGAGGAGAAGTTTCGCCGGGCGGGTGTGGGAACGCTGCTGCTGCGGCGACTCATCAGCGAATTGCGCAAAACGGTGCGCCGGGCGGGCGCGGACACGCCGCTGCGAAGAGTCGCCATGCTCATGCCGACCACGGATGCCGCGGGACGCGAGTTTTTACACGCGATGAAGTTTGACGTAACGGTCGATCCGCCGACGCGGACGATGGGGAGTTTCACCACGGAAGATACGGAGGAAGGGTGAATCATCTTTCCGCCGCTTGCGGCTTCGCGAAGCCGCAAGCGGCGGAAAGATGCGGGAACACCCCCCATCGTTCCATCATCCGGTTCTCATCACGCGGATTGATGCGGTTCCGGGCGTCGTCTATGATGGGCGATCCTCAAACAAACGGAGCATGGTCGTGGCGAATGATTTTGAATTCAGCTTGGTGACACCGGAACGGATGGTGCTGGAGGGCCGCGCTACATATGCGGAGATACCGGCCCACGACGGACAACTCGGCGTGGCGGCGGGCCGGGCGGCGATGCTCGTGAAGCTCGGCGTGGGCAAACTTCGCTTGGAAACCCCCGGAAGCCCCGGAAGTGCCGCCCCCGGAAGTGAAAAGATATTCATACTGGACGGCGGGTTCGCGCAGATGCAGGGCAACAAACTGTCGCTCATCAGCGAACGGGCGATTGACGCCGCGGAATTGACCAGCGCCGAGGCGCGCGACGCATTGACCCAGGCCGAGGCGATGCCCAAAACCAGCGGCGAACAACTGGCCAAGCGCGATCACGACCTGGCGATGGCGCGTGCGATGACGGCGGCGGTGGGGGCGTGAGGGTCACATTGAAGGCATTGAGGCAAGCGGGATCGGGCGCTGCGTGTGTTTCTCTTCCTCATCACTCGTCGCTCATCGCTTCTTGCGGCAGGGGATTCGATACATGACCAGCAGGTCGCCGGTGTCGCGGTCGAGGGTCTCGAAGCGTTCGATGATGCCGGTGCGGTCGGGGACGAGGACGGAGCCGTCGGCGAGGAGGATGTCGTCGATCAGTTCATTGGGGGGCGTTTCCCATTCCAGTTGACGAATGGTGTTATGTTCGGAGCGGGGGATGCGATAGGTGGTTCCGACGTAGGTGATGGAGGCCGAGCCGGTGGGATTTTGCATGCCGTGGTGGAGGGGCTGGTAGAAGACGGTGCCGGACATGGGGTGGTACTCCTTTACCTGAGGTGCTAAGCCGCAAGCGGCTGAAAATTTTCGGGGGTCGGGGGTCGGGGGTCAGTCGCGGTCGAAGAGGGAGTTGTCGTTGGGGCCGAACCAACCGATGTGCAGTTGCTGATTGGCGGCCTGTGTGACGCCATAGGCGGGGTTGCTTGCGGTTGTAAAAGTCATGGTTTGCGAATCGACATGAGTATCAAGCCATGCGGTGTTCGTGATACCTGCATGGCGAAAGTGGATGGAAGGAGTGGCTTGTCCCGAAGAGTTGAAGGGGGCTTCGGCGAAAGAATACTCAATGATTTTGTTGGAGGATTGGCTGAACGCGGCGTCGGTGAACATGACGGATTGCGCGGGGTTGTGGAACCAGACGGATTTAGCGCCGAGTTTGGTATCGATGTCACCGATCTGATCGAAGCCCGCATGGTTGCTATATCCGTAGCCGCCGTTGCCTGCTTCAAAACCGGTGGCGTCGAAGTCTTTGAATTCGGGGCACTGTTTGACCTGTGCCTGTTGGAAGTAAGACCAGAGGGGGCCGCGAGTCGGATCGAAGGGGGCTTGATTGTTGTCGCGTGTCCCGTGCCAGCGGTGGAGGTTGTGGATGGAATCGGCCGCGCCGGGGGCGAAGTAATCGTTTTGATCGTTGGAATAAACGGTATTGGCGATGGCGAGTTGGCGGATGTTGGAGGCGCAGACGGTGGTGCGGGCGGCTTGTTTGGCCTTGCCGAGCGCGGGCAGGAGGATGCCCAGCAGCAGCGCGATGATGGCGACGACGACCAGAAGTTCGACAAGCGTGAAGGCGGAATGGCGCGGGCGGGTACGCATGAGGTTCAAGGCGACGGGTCGTCTTTCAACGGCCCGAAGCGGGAAATCAAGAGTTACGCAACGCGGCGACGACGGGCGATCAGCGTCGAAGCGCCGATGGCCAGCAGGGCGATGGAAGCCGGTTCAGGCGTGGTGACGAGATTGTCGAGCGCGACATAGGTCGGCGTGTTGATCCAGCCGAAGGATTCATCGCTCGACGCCCAGCTCAAACTGATCGAGGCGGCGTTGCCCAGCGATGTCAGATCGACCAACGTCCAGTCGCTGACGATGTAATCGAGGGCGTTGTTGGAGAAACGATAGTCGGCGAGATAGAACGTGACCGAGTCGGTGGACGAACCGCCGGCGTTGGCGGCGTCATAGCCGGTGAGTGTGACGGAGAAGTAGTCGGGGTCATTGCCGGAGGTTCCGCCGAACTTTTTGGCGCCGAAAGGGTCTCCGTTGAGCATGGAGAAGTAAGCCGTGGTGGTATTCGTGACACGGACAGAGGCAGGTGAAGTTCCGGCGGGCAGATTGATGTAGGCGTCCTGGCCATAGGATCGGGACGCGACGGCGAAGTTGTTCGAGGGTCCGAAACCACCGCCGGAAGGCGGAACATAAGCGGAGATTTCCGAGGTGGCGGTGGAATCGCCGAGGAAGAAATAGCCCCAGCCGCTCAGATTAGTGGAATCGGATGCGACGAAGCCGCCATAGTCTTCGCCGTAGAACGTGGCACCGCCACTGGTGAAGCCGGTGTTTCCCACCCAATACAAATCGGCGAGTGCGGGATCGCGCGGCGTGACGTCTTCAAAGTCGATGGTATTGGCGGCGTTCGCGGCGGCGGCCCAAAGGGTCAGCAAGGTGATGATCGTTGCGGTGAATGTGGTTTTCATAAGAGTCAATCTCCAAATCCGGTCAGGGTTGTTATGGGTGAATTACAGGGTGGTTGAACGAACGGAACGACGAACACAGAGGAAGGGAACGGTGAGGGAGAACAGCAGGAGGGAGGCCGGTTCGGGGACTTGGTTGATGACGCCGACGGCTTCAAGATCGAATCCGGCGGAGCTGGTGTATCCTGAGGGGGCAGTGGTCTGATACGGGTCATAGATCGGACTGCCATCGGAATCCAGCGCCGAGCCGTCGCCGATGACGTCGATCAGCCGAACGTGCGTGACGGCCTGGATGTCCAGCCCCGGTGTTCCAGCCAGCGACGCCAGATCGAACGGCGTCCCGAAGCCGAGCTTGTATTTGCCGGCGAAACCATCGATGTCGGTCGGATCGACGATGCCGAACGCCGAGACGGGCTCGGCGGTCAGCGAGTCATTGATGAAGCGGAAATAGTTCACGCCGTCGCTGGAAACTTCGACGAACGCCAGTTCGAGGAAGGTGTCGGTGACGGCATTTTCAAACACGGCGAAGTCGGCTCCCGCGCCGTCGGTGATCGGCTGATCGAAGGTCAGGGTGATCTGACCGCCGTTGCCGAGTGAAACGATGTCGAACGAATCGCCGACGGCTGGCCCCATCGCTTGGCCGGGGGTTTGCCAGCCGGCATCGACATCGGTGCCGACAAGGTAATTCTGATACCCGGAAGCCCATGCGACGAACAAGGGACTGGCCTTGTCAATCGCGGTGGAACCGGGCTGGCCCGCCGCCGGGGCATAGGGCCCGGCCAGAGCCAGTTCGCCGACGCCCCACAACAGGGCGCATGGCAGTACGTAACGCAAACGCATCGGACGCTCTCTTTCCGCTCCGTTTCGCGCGGAGCTTTCGACCCTTGGTTTAGTGTGAAAACAACAACACCCGGTCCTCGAGGGATACCGGGTGCGATTCACTCCAAAGGGTCGAATGGAGCAGCGCCTGCCCGGTGTATCCCAAAACGCGAGGACACACACGTCACGTGAGTGGCAGGTCTTCCGGCTCAGGCGTTCGATCGGTCGCCTTCCCAATCGGGCTTCGCCGCATCCGTTGCGGATGCCGCTCGGCTCAATCAGTGGCTTGGTGACCGGTCGTTACCCCTCGCATACCCATCCCGTTGAACTTCGTCGTTCAACTTCCGGGGGCGAGGGGGCCTATTACGGCGGCGCGACCGCGGTGGAATTCCCATTAACCCGTGAGTCTTCCCAAGGTTGCCGCCAAACTTCCAGCGGCTTCCCAAACTCCGGGGGGGGTACCACACTTCCCTTTTCATCCCGACCACTTCAGCTCTCTGTGACCGGGACACCTTTCACGAGCCAATAATCTACCGCATGAATCGCGGCGAAGCAAGAGAGAAATGTCCAAAATTCTTCGGGTTCAGAATCACCAATCTCAAAATGTTTCTTCCCACAATGGCTTTGACTCCCCCGGTATCCGAATCGAGAAGCATCTGTCCTACCGGTCATTATCGTCTATTGCAAATCTGCATCAATCGCAACTGATCGTACAGCATCCCGATCCGCGACAACTCCACCCCCCGCTCCCGCGCCGCTCGCAGCGGGTTGCCGAACATCGTTTCGATTTCCATCGGCCGGCCCTCGTCCGCGTCGATCTTCATGCTCGTGCGGTACGGTTTCATCTTCGCCGTGTCATTCAACATCTGTTGCACGAACGTGGGCGAAATCGTCTTGCCGCACGCCGCCGCCCCCGCCACGACCTCGTTCATCAATCGCTCCACCAACCCGCGCGTCGCCGGGCAACTCATCAACTGATCCGTCGTCGCGTTCAGCACGACCGACAAGCCGTTGTAGGGGATGTTCCACACCAGTTTGTGCCAGCGGGCCGCGACCAGATCGTCCGACAGTTCCGTGTCGATCCCCGCTCGTGCAAAATCACCGGCGATGCTTTTCAGCCGTTCGGTGATACCGACCTTGCCATGCTCGCCGAATCGGATGCGCCCGTAATCCGAATGTTCGATATGGCCCGGCCCCACCTTGTTGGAACACAGAAAACACAACCCGCCGATCACGCGATCCTCGCCCACCATCGCCGCGATGTCCTTCTCTACATCCAATCCGTTCTGCAAACACAGCACCACGCCCCCGGAAGTTTTCACCACAGGCGGCAGCAACCGCGGCAACAAATGATTCCGCGTCGTTTTCAGCGACACCACCGTCACATCGCACGCCGGCATATCTTCGGCGCGGGCATACACCCGCGGCTGACGAATCGAAAAATCCCCGTCCAGCGAATGCACGATCAATCCGTGCCGCTTGACATGTTCAAAATCGCTGTGCAGCAGAAAATGCACATCGAAGCCCGCATGCGCCAGCCGCGCCCCGTAATAACCGCCCAACGCTCCGGTTCCGATGATGGCGTAACTTCGCGGCATGAGCATGATTTCCGATTTTTGATTTTTAATTTGTGATTTGAACTCCGCGTTCCGTGCCAAGTCGCTTTCAAATCACAAATCACAAATCCAAAATTACAAACTGAAGTTTTGTAAAAACCGAAAAGAGATTTCAACACAAGAGTACACAGAGAGGGATTTTTAATGTGTTTTTCTCGGTTTTCATCTCTGTGAACTCTGTGTCCTCTTGTGTTGAAACCGCATTTTGTAAAAGTCCGGTCATAAACTCTTTTTCGCCAAATACTCGATCATTTCCGCGACGATCATCGACAGCGCCACCGCCCCGCCGAACAGGTAAATGCCCGGCCCGGCGTTGGCGTCCGCCAGGTCCTTGCTCTTAATCAGCACGATCAGCGACGCCACGACGAACACGTCCAGCATCGACCATTTGCCCAGAACCGCCAGCCCCGTCAACAATCGTCGCCGCCACCGTTCACCCAGCGGCGCGGTCCACAACACCGACAGCGCGACGAGTTTGCCGATGGGGAACACGATTGAAAAAAAGAAAATAATAACCGCGAGAATCCGATGCTCGGCCTTCCAAAGCTCGACGATGCCGCCCCAGATCGAATACGTATCGGTGAAGAAGATAATCTTCGTCAGCTTCAACGTCGGCTGCGATAGCCCCGCCGCCAGCAACCCCGCCGCGGCGAGCAGCAGCACCGGCACATCCATCCGCCTCGGGTGCATCGACATCAGCGATTTACGATCAGACATGCAGCCCCTTTTTCATCATCCAATCGGCAACCGACGAATGCTCATTCGCCGATGCGTGAGCGATACCACCGCTCCATGTTCCAACAA
>JBAYVY010000007.1:0-24328 GCA_041674345.1 Phycisphaeraceae bacterium
GAGGGTGAGCGTGAGGGTGCTTTTCAATTTGTCCCGATGGCGTGTGTTGACCGCGGCCAGCGAGTCGAGAACGGCTTGCTGGAATTGCTGATGCGTGGGGTAGTAGCGGCCGTTGAGACAGTCCTTTTTGATGAACTTCCACAGCCGCTCAATCAGATTCAGGTTGGGCGAGTAGCCCGGCAGGAACAACAGATCGATCCCCAGCGTCGCGGCGTGAGCGATCACTTTCTTGCAATGTGGATAGCGGGCGTTGGCCAGACAGTTGAATCAACTATTGGACGCGAATGGTATAATTGCACAAAAAGAACAATTTCTGCCGAGTCCACTCGCCGCACCCATACACCGGCAGATCATCTGGAATCCGGGCATATTCAGTCATTCTGTCCCAAAGTTCACGACCATAGTTTTGTTTACGCAACGGATTTCCCCCGGAGTGAAGTTTCGGGCATTTGGTTCCATTCGCGGCCGTCGAGTAGGCGACCGGCGGTTTTTTTATTGACGCCGCCCCATTGTTTGAAGAAGAAGGGGACGTTGAAGCGAAGACAGCGATTGCGGATTTGGGTGACCCATTCTTTGTTCATGGGGCGCGCGCCGGGGCCGGACTCGCCGCCGACGATGACCCAGCCGATGTCTTTCAGCGGTAGTTGCGGAATCGGACCCAGCAGCGGCTCGACGGAGAGGAGTAGCAGTGTTTGCAGCCGGGACTAACCTTGGTGCAGCCCACAATGGGGTTCCACGTCGATTCGGCCCACTTGATGGAAGAGCCATTGGCCATCAAATCGCCAACCTAACAATATGCGAACTTTCACGGGAATACAACACTGTTTTTTTATCGGTTGTTGAATCGTTATTTGTGTAATGGCGGGTGAATTATGGTGGCCATTGGGGGAATGTCATCGGGTGCCGTCTTCGAGGCGGCCGAGCAAGCGTAACAGGCCGTCGAGGATGGTTAATGGATGGGGGGGGCATCCGGGGATGTAGAGATCGACGGGGAGGATGGAGTCGGCGCCGTTGTGGGTTTGTTCGTGGTGGATGTAGGGGCCGCCGGTGATGGCGCAGGCGCCGACGGCGATGACGATTTTGGGCGAGGGCACGGCGTCGTAGGTTTTCTTCAGCGCCAGATGCATATTTTGGGTGACGGGGCCGGTGATGAGCAGGCCGTCGGCGTGACGGGGGGAGGCGACGACCTGGATGCCGAAGCGACCGAGATCCCAGCCGACGGTGCCGAGGACGTTGACATCGGCTTCGCAGGCGTTGCATCCGCCGGCGCTGACCTGGCGGAGTTTCAAGGAGCGTCCGAACAACTTCATCAACTTCGCATCGAGTTGTGCGGCGAGTTTCAACTCTTGTTGATCTGGTTCAATGACCAGATCGTCGCGGTTGCGGACGGCGAGGCGATAATCATTCGTGTAGGTGATGGCGTGTTCGGGGCAGGCATCGACGCAATCGGAACAGAAGAGGCATTTGCCGAGGTCGAGGCGGGGCGAAGAACCCGGGGCGGCGCCCCCGGAAGTTCGCTCTGCCCCGGCTTGAAAACTTCCGGGGGCGGCGAGAGTTTCGGGTTTGAGCGGCAGAGCCGCTGTCGAAGCCGTCGAGTTTCGGGTTTCGAGGGAAGAGGTGGCACTTCCGGGGGCGGGGACGGGGGCGCTTGGTGCCGGTTTGAAAGTGATCGCGCCGGTGGGGCAAGCATCGGCACACCCCCGGAAATTGGCGCGGCAATCGTCGGTGCATTTGGCGCTGTCGATGGCGGGTCGTCCGCGGAAGCGGTCGGGCATGGGCGGGGGGTTGCCATCGGGGTAGCGAATGGTGCGGTGTTGTTGCTGGAGTCGTGCCTGGAGGATGTTGAACATGGGGGGAACCTCAGAAATTTAACAAGAGGGCACAGAGATCACAGAGGGAGAGAAGAGTTGTAAAGAAGATGTTTCAATCATTTTTTATTTGTCCTCTGTGTTCTCTGTGATCTCTTGTGTTGAAAACTCTTTTACAGATCGTGGCCGCAGTAGGAGAGGTTGAAACTTTTGTTGCAGAGGGGGAAGTCGGAAATTTGCTGGTTGCGGAGAACGTGTGCGAGCGCGGCCCAGTTGTGGAAGGAGGGGTCGATGATTTTGTAACGGGCGAAGCGGCCGGTGTCGTCGGTGATGGCGACGTGGCAGCATTCGCCGCGCCACGCTTCGTTGAGCGCGACGGCCAGACGGTTGGGGGCGAGGGGGCCGAGGGGTGTGCGGATGTCGCCTGGGGGCAGTGCGTGGAGTTGTTCGCGAATGAACTCGATGGACTGCTGGATTTCGAGCCAGCGGACGAAGGCGCGGGCGAAGACGTCGCCGGAGTCGCAGGTGGAGACGGGGATGTGGACGAAGCGGAAGATGCCGGAGGGTTGATCGTGACGGACATCGCGGGACAGGCCGGCGGCGCGTGCGGGGGGACCGACGATGCCGAGGTCGATGGCGGTTTGGCGAGTGAGGGGGCCGGTGTCTTCAAAGCGCGCCATGACGGAGGGCGTGTCCCAGAGGAGGTTGACGGCGACGGCGGTGTCTTTTTCCGCGGCGGCGAGGCGTTTGAGGAGGTCGTCGATGCGTTGGGGATCGAGGTCGAAGGCGGCCCCGCCGGGGGTGATGAGGGAGCGGCCGAAGCGATTCCCGCAGCGGAGCGCGGTCATGTTGAGGAAGTCGCCTCGGATGCGACCGCAGTAGGAGGCGGTGGGGAGGAAGCCGACGTCTCCCGCGAGCGCGCCGAGGTCTCCGACGTGGTTGGCCATGCGTTCGAGTTCGAGGGCGATGCCGCGGATGGTTTGGGCGCGAGGGGTTTTCTGGCAATTGGCGAGCGCTTCGAGGATTTGGCAGTAGGTGGTGGTGTGAGCGATGGAGGAATCGCCGGCGAGTGTTTGGGCGTAGTGGATGGAACGTTTGGTGGGACCGGCGAGCATGGCTTGTTCGACGCCGCGATGTTGGTAGCCGAGGGCGATTTCGAGGTGGAAGACTTGTTCGCCGTGGCATTGGAAACGGAAGTGGCCGGGTTCGATGATCCCGGCGTGGACGGGTCCGACGGCGACCTCGTGGACTTCATCGCCTTCGACTTTGTAGAAGTCGGTGACGGCGGGCAGGATGGGTTGGTCGCGGGGACGGTTCCATGCGTCGCGGGTGGTGAGGGAGTGGGTGTAACGGACGGGTTTGAACCAGGGGTGGTTGAGGGGGCGCAAGCCGAACTGCTCGGCGATTTCGCGCTCGAAGAGATGGACCTGAGGACATTGGGGAGTGAGCGAGGGGAAAGAGTCGGATTCGATGGCGGTGCGGGCGAGACGGAGTTGGTTGTTGATGTCGTCGGCGAGGATGGCGTAGAGGGATGTGGGGGAGGGAGAGAAGGCATGGAGGCAAGCGGGTGCGGGGGATGGGGCGTGTTTTGGCGATTCACTCGAAGATGATGCGAAGAGAGCGACGACGCGAAGTTGATCGGCGACGGCGGCGAGGAGGGTGTTTTGGAAGTCATCGAGCGCGAGGGTGGGAATGGCGTCGAGGGCGATGCTTCGGCCGTTGGTGATGGTGGGAAGATGGGTGGTCATGGATGGACCTCCAGGTAATTGACGGCGTCGTTGAGGAGCGTCATCAGCGGTGCGGGAATGCGGAGGCCCAGCATGAGGACGAGAGCCAAGAGGATGAGAATGGGCGAGGCGGTGAGGAAGCCGTCGCGGTAAGCCCCCGCCCCCGGAAGTGCCCCCGGAAGTGAGGCCTGCGGAACCTGAGGAATCCCGGCCAAGGCCGAAGACGGCCATGACCGGGCTTGTGCTGGGGGTCGGCCTTGGACGACGTGCAATACCGTCGCGCCCATGCCGATGAAGACGACGAGGAGGAAGAGGAGGAAGAGGGAGGCGGTGAGGAAGTGGTGGGTGTCGAAGGCGGCGTTGAGGATGGAGAATTCGGAGATGAAGGGACCGAAGGGCGGTGAGCCGGTGATGGCGAGGAAGGCGACGAGGAAGAGAGAGCCGGAGAGGGGGAGGCGACGGATGGCGCCGCGAACGTCGTCGATGGATTTGGAGTTGTAGGCGCGGTGGATGTTACCGGCGGAGAGGAAGAGGACGCCTTTGGTCAGCCCGTTGGCCAGGAGGTGGAGCATGGTGCCGAAGATGGCGAGGCGGGAGCCGATCGCCAGGCCGAGGATGAGGATGCCCATATGTTCGACGCTGGAGTAGGCGAGCATGCGTTTGAAGTCTCGTTGTCCGACCATGAAGAGCCCGGCGACGGCCATGGAGAAGAGGCCCATGAAGAGGAGGAGTCGGGAGGTGAAGGGAGATTCGCCGGCGGCGGCGCAGATGTGGTTGACGCGGAGGATGGCGAGGAAGGCGCAGCTGGTGACGCCGCCGGCGAGGACAGCACCGACGACGCCGGGCGCTTCGCCGTAGGCGTCGGGCTTCCAGGTGTGCATGGGGGCGAGGCCCATTTTGGTGCCGTAGCCGATGAGCAGGAGGATGAAGGCGGCATGAAGCCAGTGCTTGGAAAGTTGCGGGGCCTGGATGAGGAGGGAGTCGATGAGGAGAGTGGGTTCGAGGCCGGCGTGGAGGGAGGAATAGGCGAGGAAGAAGGTGCCGAGGAGCGCGAGGGCGATGCCGACGGAGCAGACCAGGAGGTATTTCCAGGTGGCTTCGATGGAGCGTTGTGTGCGGTTGAAATAGATGAGGGGGGCGGTGACGAGGGAGGAGGATTCGACGGCGACCCAGAGCAGGCCCATGTGACGGGCGAAGATGACGAAAGTCATGGTTCCCAGAAGCGACAGGAGACAGGCGACGAAGACGCGATTGGGGCGTTCGGGGCGGTGGCGGAGGTAGCCGACGGTGTAGAAGGAGCAGAAGAGGAAGAGCGACGAGATGAGCAGGAGGATGATGCGGCCGGGTGGATCAAGCGCGAGTAATGCGTCACCCCCGGAAGCAAGGCCCACGGAAGTTACCCCGGAAGTTACGGGGACTGTAAAGCCAGCGATGGCATCGCGGGTCTGGGCGATGGCGAGGAGCGTGAGCGTGAAGTGCGCGATCGCGGCGGGAGGCAGGAGCCAGGGGCGCAGCCGGTTGGAACCGACCGCGGCGGCGATCGCGGCGAAGAGCAGCGGGATGAGGATGATGACCAGAGGCAGCATGGACTATTCCTTGAGGGAGACCAACCGGCGTGTATCCATCGAGGCGAAGGCGCGGTTGATGTGGTTGACGATGATGCAGATGACGAAGATGCCGACGAACAGATCGAGGAGGACGCCCATTTCGACGACCAGGGGCATGGCTTCGATGAGGAGCATGCCGAAGATGTAGATGCCGTTTTCGAGGACGAGGTATCCGACGACTTGCGAGAGGGCTTTGTAGCGGGTGGTCAGGAGGATGAAGCCGACCAGGACAGTGGCGATGGAGGTGGGGACCAGGAGGGAATGGGCGTGGGCGTGGGCCAGGGGCAGTTGCCCGGCGAAGACAAGCGCGGCGGCGGTGGCCAGCGCGCCGAGAATGATGGACGGGAGCAGGCCGATGAGGGGTTCGACCTCGCGTTTGATCTGCGCTTCACGGAGGGCGCGGATCATGATGAAGGGGATGAAGATGCCCTTGAGGGCGATCGTGGCCAGGACGATGAGGAAGATGGGAAAGGAGAAATGTTGATGGACCAGCAGGGGAATGACGCCGAGCAGAGCGCCCTGCATGGCGACGGTGCGGATGACGGCGAGGATGCGGCTGGTGCCCAGCGCGAAGAGATTGAGCACGAGGACGACGACGAGAATGGCGTTGAGTGTGCTGGTGTTGGTCATGTCGGAATCACCTGACGAGAAGGAGGAAGCCGAACGCGCAGAAGAGCATCGCGGCGATGAGGAGATAGGGGACGTGACGCATTTGCAAACGCGCCATGACGGATTCGACGATGCCGATGACGGCGGCCAGGCCGAGCATTTCGAGAATGAACAGAAGCGTGTCGATCACGGGCCGGCCCGTGGCGAAGGGCGCGATGACGTGAAGGAGGACGGCGGCGAGAACGTACATTTTGATCGCCGCGGCGTAAAGGATGAAACCGAAGAGCGGGCCGGAGTGATCGAGAACCATCACTTCGTGGATCATCGTCAGTTCCAGATGCGTGTTGGGATCATCGACGGGAATGCGGCAGGTCTCGGCCAGCAACACGATGAACAAACCCAGCGAAACCAAAACCACCGGCGCAACCGCCGCCCCCCCGCCCCCGGAAGTAAAGCCCCCGCCCCCGGAAACAATTTGTAAAGCCCGCGATGCCATCGCGGGTTCCCCACCCCCGGAAAGCGGCGCGAGGTGGGTCAGCATGGTGGTCAGCGACAGTGAGCCGGAGATTTTGGCCAGGACCAGCAATGCGAAGAAGAGCGCCGGTTCACTGAGGCAGGCGAAGGTGACTTCGCGCGCGGCCCCCATGCCCTCGAAGGGCGAGCCGGTGTCCAGCGCGGCGGCGGTGGTGAAAAACCTGGCCAATCCGAACAGGTAGGCGAAGAGAATCAGGTCGCCGGTGAAAGCGACCGGCGCGCTGAAATGCGCGACCGGCACGAGCAGACCGGCGGCGAGAACCACGGCGAGCGTGACGACCGGCCCGGCGCGGAAAACCCACGTCGTCGTGGTGCTGATGACCATGCCCTTGCGCATGAGTTTGAGCAGGTCGTAGTAGGTTTGAAGGACCGGCGGACCCTTGCGACCGGCGAAGAACGCTTTGGTTTTGTTGATGACGCCCAGCAGCAGCGGCGGCAGGATCAACAGAAGGAACAGATGGATGAGCAGTTGAACCATCATGAGGTGGTTCCTTTCGTCAGGGACGGGGACGAAGCGAACGCCATCACCGGCGCGGGGACCGGCGGGAACCCGTGCGGATGGGCATGATAACGTGGGCGCGCCGCGTCGAGCAGATGCTGGAGGACGGCGATCGCGCGTGCGATGGCGAATTCCATGTCGGGGCAGAGATTCGATACGTCCATCATGCGTTCGACGCCCAGCTTGTCGAGCGTTTTGCATTGCGCGACGGTGATGCCGGAAATGATGAGTTTGCGACCGTGGTCGTGAAGCTTTTTGACGGCGAGTTCCATGTCCATCACGGCATTGGCGTCGAATCGCATGGTGGGACTGACGGCGAGAATGACGACTTTCTGATGTTTGGGCAGGCCATCGACCCAGAGTTGGAAGTTGGGGGAGCGATGGGCGCGATTGCGATGCAGACAAGCGGAGCGATAGATGCCGATTTCATGCGGGAGCATGGCTTTGAGGATGCCGTGGGCTTTGAGTTCGGGGTCGCTGAGCAGATCGAGTTCGCGGACATCGGCGATGGGACTGAGGACATCGGCGACGATGATCCATGCGAGAAAGAGAATGACCGGCACCATGACGACGGGGGGATGCCAGAGAAACACGAGGGTTCCGACCGCCGCGCCGAAGAGGAAGGAGCCGAAAATACTGGCCAAAAGCAGCAGTCGCAGCGCGGAAGGATGGCGTTGTGAAACTTTGAACAGGCGTCCGGCGCGGGAGGCCCAGCGGTCTCGGATATTCTCCATCCACCAAAAGATGAACTGGACGCCTTCGAGGCCCAGATCGGTGACGACGCCGGTGAGATGGGTGGTGCGGACGACGGCCCCGGAGATTTTGGTGATGGTGGCGTTCTGAATGCCCATCGCCACCGACGCCAGGCCGACCAGGGCGTATTGCCATTGGAAAGAGGGGGTGATATTGGCCGAGCGATGGGCCTCGTAGCCCAGGGCGAAGAGGGTGAGCAGGATCAGTTCGACGGCGATGGGCATGACGTATTTGGAGCGATTGCCCCGCCGGCGCGCGGTTTCGGTGAGGAAGGCGGAGATGACGGTTCCAATGAAGAAGGCGGCGACGAGGAAGATGAATATCGCGGCATGTCGCAAATCGTGTGCGATGACGAAGTGGCCGATGTTCGTGACCGAGCCGGTGACATGCGAGACCAGCGATCCGCAGGCGAGGGAGGCGACGACGTTGGTATAGCCGCCGATCCATGACAGGGAGATCGCCAGTCGGGACTTTTGTCGGAATGAATAGGCACGGGCGGAGAGCATAAAAAATTATCCGCGTGGGTTTCACGCCGGTCGGGATCACGCGCTGAACAGGAACAGGAATACGACCATCAGAAGCAGATAGAAGAGGTACATATGGACGCTGCCCTGGTGGAAGCGCCGGGTCCAGGGAAGGAAGCGAACGATGAGCGCGGCGGCGGGACTTAGGCCTCGGTCGAGTACCAGATCAGGGGTGTCGGATGAGAAGCGGCTGGAAACGGGGAACAAACCGGCGATCACCGGGCGCAGGCGGCGGGGCCAGACCAACCAGTGCGACAGATCGGCCAGCATCTGCGTGAAGGAGGAGCCGGTGTATTGGATGCGCGGGGTGGGACGGGCATAACCGCAGTCCCACGTACCGGCCTTGCTTTGATGTTTTGATGTAAGGACGGTTTTGAGCAGAAACGCGATCATGGAGAAAAATGCGATTAACAGGACGCCCATGACGGTGATCCAGCGCAGGGGCGCGGCGTCGGCGAGGGTGGGGCCTGTATCGGGCGTCCCGGCCCAGGCGTGAGCGGCGTTTTGGAGCAGCGGCGTCAGCGGCAGGGGAAACAGGCCGATGCACAGACACAGCGACGCGAGAACGATCATGGCGAAGGACATGCTGCGCGGCGGATCGTGGGCGTGATCGCCGGCGGGACCGCGCGGCGAACCCAGATACACCGCGCCGAAAAACTTCACGAAACAAGCCACCGCCAACGCGCCGATCATCGCCAACACCACCGCCGCGATCCCTGCCCCCGCCCCCGGAAGTAAAGTCCCCGGAAGGATATGTTCGCCGGCGGCGGCACCCATGCCGAGTGTTTGGAAAAAGCCGAGGTAGAGGAGCCATTCGCTGACAAACCCGTTGAGCGGAGGCAGGGCGCAGATGGCGACGGCGCCGAGCGCGAAAAGCCCGGCGGTCAGGGGCATGCGTTGGGCCAGTCCGCCGAGTTGGTCCATTTGGCGTGTGCCGGTGGCGTGGAGCAGAGCGCCGGCATTGAAGAACAGCAGCGGTTTGAACAAGCTGTGGTTCCAGACATGCAGCAGCGAACCGGCGATGCCGAGCAGCACCCAGTCTGGCCGATGGGCGGAGCGTCCGAGAACGGCCAGGCCCAGGCCCATGAAGATGATGCCGATGTTTTCGATGCTGCTGTAAGCCAGCAGTCGTTTGAAGTCGGATTGGGTGAGGGCGAAGATGATGCCGAACAGGCCGGTGACGGAGCCGGCGATGAGGAGGGAGCGGCCCCACCACAGTGAGTCCAGGGGAATGAGACAGGCCATGCGAACGATACCGTAAACGCCCGCTTTGAGGAGGATGCCGGACATGATGGCCGAGACGTGGCTGGGGGCGTTGGCGTGAGCGCCGGGGAGCCAGAAGTGCATGGGGAACAGGCCGGCTTTGAAGGAGAAGCCGATGAGTGCGAGGACGAAGACCGGCCCGGCCATCTGTGGCATGACCGGGTGGGTGGAATCCAGGGCGAAGGAGCCGGTGGCATGACGCCAGAGGGCGAACATGGCGAAGAGGCAGAGTGTGCAGCAATGGGTGGCGATGAAATAGACCCAGCCGGATTGCCGGACTTGCGGTTTGTCCTGTTCGGTGACGAGGGCGAAATAGGCGGCCAGGGCCATGATTTCCCACGCGATGAGGAAGAGGATGCCGTCGCGTGCGATGAAGACCAAGGCCAGTGCGCCGGCGAGCAGACCGTAGAAAGCGCCGAGCCATCGGCCGTTGTCGGGGTGATCGGATTGATTCCAGTAACCCAGGCCGTAAATCGCGCCCAGGGGCGGGACGATGAACGCGGGGATGAGGAAGATCGCGCTGATCGGATCGACGGCGAGGGCGAAGCCGCCGAAGGGAATGCGCCAGGGCAGGTCGATCGCGGGCGTGACGGGTTGTGTGAGCGAGGCGATGACGCCGGTCATGCCGAGGATGCCGCCGATGAGCATGAGGCCGACGGTCAGATATTGACCGGCGCGGGAGCGCGAGGGCATCAGACAGGCGGGGAGGCCGCTGAAGCCAAGCAGTGCGGCGGCGATGAGAATGAGGCAAACGCTGGACATCGTTGATCCTTGCGGCACGGGCCGCGTGTCGGATTCATCGGGCGAACAGTCGGGCGAAAAACGCATGCACGGGTATCAGTGAGCCGAGCATGATGATGACGGTGATGAGAATGTAGAGGACGTATTGTTGTGTCAGCCCCTGCTGGAAACGGTGGAACCAGGCGAAGGCGCGGGTGATGTTTCGTCCGGCGGGCAGCAGGGCGCGATCCAGCACGGCATCATCGACATGCGAAGCGAACACCGAGGGCGCGGGAAACAGGCCGGTGATGCGCGGGCCATGCGAGCGGGGCCGGAGCACCCAGCGGAACAGGGCGACGATGCTTTGGGCGAATGACGAAGCGGTGTATTGGATGCGGCGAGTGGGCCGGGCGTAACCGCAGTCCCAAGTACCAACCCCCGCCCCCGGAAGCGCCCCCGGAAGTGCCCCCTCTTCCCCCGAAACCCGAAACTCGACGGCTTCGACAGCGGCTCTGCCGCTCAAACCCGAAACTCTCGCCACCCCCGGAAGTTTTTGGGGTGCCCGAAGCAATCGGTACATGAACGCGATCATTACGATCAACGCGAGCAATGACGCGGCGAGGATGCTGATGGTTTGGAGCGGGACGAGTTGGGCGAGGGGCGTCGCGGGTTCGGCGGACCAGCATTCGATGACGGTGTCGAGCATCGCGGCGAGGAGAACCGGGGCGATGCCGATGAGCAGACAGCAGGCGGCGAGGATGAACATGGGCAGTCGCATCGTGAGCGGCGATTCGTGGGCGTGCAAGGCGGCGGATGTGCGGGGTGAGCCGAGAAATACCGCGCCGGTGACTTTGACGAAACAGGCGAGGGCGAGCGCGCCGGTCATGGCGAGGATGGGGGCGAGGAGCATGACGGCGGAAGAGATGTTCGCGGAGGACAAGGCGGGGCGGAGCAGGCCGAGGTAGATCAGCAGTTCGGAGACAAAGCCGTTGAGGGGGGGCAGGCCGGTGATGGCGACGGCGGCGAGCAGGAAGAGCGAGGCGGTGTGGGGCATGGATTGGGCCAGTCCGCCGAGGTGGTCGATTTGCCGTGTGTGCGTGGCGTGGACGACGCCCCCGGAAGCCAGGAATAAAAGTGATTTAAAGAGGGCGTGGTTCCAGACGTGGAGGAGGCAACCGGCCAGTCCGAGCGTGATGAGGGCGGGCTGATGATGGGCGCGGCCGAGGAGCGCCAGGCCCATGCCCATGAAGATGATGCCGATGTTTTCGACGCTGTGGTAAGCCAGGAGTCGTTTGAGATCGTGCTGCGCGATGGCGAACACGACGCCGAGCAAACTGGAGATGGCGCCGAGGATGAGAATGAGGGTGGCGTAGGCGGCGGGCGGTGTGGGCAGGAGCATCAGGAAACGGAGCAGACCATAGATTCCCATTTTGAGGACGACGCCTGAGAGGATGGCGGAGACATGACTGGGCGCGTTGGCATGCGCCCCCGGAAGCCAGAAGTGCAGGGGCATGATGCCGGCTTTCAAACCGAAGCCGAGGAGCGCGAGGAGGAAGAGGACATGGAGGGTGGCGGGTGAGAGGGAATTATCGGCGGGCAGGAGGAGGAAGGAGCCGGTGGCGTGGTGCCAGAGGGAGAAGAGCGCGAAGAGGGTGAGCGTGCCGAGGTGGGTGGCGATGAAGTAAAGCCAGGCGGCGGATCGGCAGCGGGCGAGGTGGTCTTCGGTGGCGACGAGGAAGAAGGCGGCGAGGGCCATGATTTCCCATCCGAGGAGGAAGACCATGCCGTGACGTGCGACGACGAGGAGGGTCATGCCGGCGATGAGCAGACCCCAGAAGAGTTGGAGTTTACGGGCGTTGGCGGGGTGTTTGGGTTGGGGCCAGTATCGCAGGCCGAAGATGGAACCGAGCACGCCCATGAGGAAGACGGGGACGAGGAAGAAGGCGCCCAGGGTGTCGAGGGCGAGCAATGCGTTATTGTTCGCCGGCCAGGGGAAGGGCGATGTCGCGACCGTCGCGCCGCACAGGGATGCGAATGCGCCGGTCAGACCCGCGGCGGCGGCGAGGAGCATGAGGAACGCGGCGAGGCGCTGGGCGATGGACGATGATCGCGCCAGGCACAGGGCCGGGCAACCGCTGGCGGCGGCGAGGAGGATCGCGATGATCGTCAGGTCAAGGGGCATGGGGAGGACCGTTTGGGGTTTATCGTCGGAATTGAAACACAGAGGTCACAGAGATCACAGAGGGGAAAAAGGAGTCAGTCTCAATTTGCTTCGGGTTCATTCTCTGTGTTCTCTGCGATCTGCGATCTTGCGATCTCTGTGTTGAATTCTTTTCTTTATTCCAAGTCTTCTTCGCGTCTTTGTTACTTTGCGAACTTTGCGATGAAAAGTCGTATTTCAAAAAGTTTCAAATAATGTTTCAATGCGCGGCACCCACGGAAGCGCCACCGGAAGCGGCGGAGCCGTTGGTGACGGTGGGGAGGAGCGCCTCGGCCTGTGCGAGGGATTCGATGAGTTGTTCGCGGGTGGCCTGTCGTTTGAGGGCGGCTTTGAAGGCGTCGTTCTGGAGGACGAAGCCGAGCCGGGACAGCAGGTGGAGGTGTGCGCGGACGGTGGGGCTGATGAGTGTGAAGAGGATGTTGACGGGTTGGCCGTCGATGGAGCCGAAGTGGATGGGATGTTCGAGGAAGCAGAGGGTGATGGTGGGTTTGGTGACGTGAAGGACGATGGGGTTACGGACGTGGGGGATGGCGATGCCGTCGCCGATGCCGGTGGAGCCGAGTGTTTCGCGGGCGAGCATGACCTGGTAGAGGAAGTCGCGGTCCACCTCGTCGGGGAGGTTGAGCAGGTTGACGACGGCACGGAGGACGGAGGGTTTGTCGTCGCCCTCGACGCGGTAGGCGACTCCGCCGGTTTTGAGGGCGTCGGCGGCGTTGGGGAGGGGGACTTTGCTCGGCTCGCTTTCGAGGAAGATATCGGGGGAGATGGCGATTCGCCTGCTGGTCGCCCATTCAAGCAGTTCCGCCCGGTTGAAACGGAACTGCTCATTGATGCGATAGACAGGGAGGACGCCCTGCTTGATCCATCGGTAGATGGTTTTGGTGGAGACGTTTAAGAACTTGGCGGCATCTTGAACGGATAGTTGCATCGAGACATCTCCGTGGACTTATCAATCCAAAGAAAGACATTGATGGACATTGTTATGTCGGTGTCGCCGGATGTCAATGGTTTTTTTGGGGGGGGTGTTTTTTGGGGGGTGGCGGGACGCTCGCGTTGGGGCAATTGCAAGTAGCGTGGCGGGAGGTTCAAGTTTGCGGCTTGCAGTTTGTGGTTTTCAGGCCCTAACCGCAAACCGAAAACCAGTGCCTGCCATCCGCTGGATTTTCGCCTACTTGCGTTTGCCCTGACTGAACATGTCGCCGTGCGTGAACAGCGGATCGCCGATATCGGGAAAACAAGGGGGTTTCGCCGTCAAAAACCACCGATTCCGGGACCACCTCCCAAAATTTTCCGGTCTTGGTGTCGATTTACACTTGAAATTGGACATATAAACCCTATATTTGTTCGGACCCCTTGGCCCCCCGCCCCCGGAAGGTTCATGTGGCCTGCAAGCGCCATCTGCGCCTGACAACTTCCGGGGGGGGCCGCCTGACGTGATCGTGCGGAATACTGACGATCACACAAACATCCCGATCCTTCAACCCCCAGGTGACCGCATGACGACTACCGCCACGGCTACGACTACCACCAACAGCAAACTCCAGAAGTTCGTTGATGAGACGGCCGCGATGTGCAAGCCGCACAACATCTATTGGTGCGACGGCTCACCGGTCGAGTACCAGGCGATGCTCAATGCGATGGTCCGCAGCGGAACCGCCCAGTGGCTCGACCCGGCCAAGCGCCCGAACAGCATCTTCGTCCGCTCCGACCCCGCTGACGTGGCGCGTGTGGAAGAGTTCACCTTCATCGCTTCGGAGAAACAGGAAGACGCCGGCCCGACCAACAACTGGAAATCGCCCTCCGAATTGAAAGCCACCCTCCGCAAACTGTACGATGGCTGCATGGCCGGTCGCACCCTCTATGTCATTCCCTACTCGATGGGCCCCATCGGTTCGCCCATCGCCAAGATCGGCATTGAAATCACCGACTCGCCCTACGTCGTGGCCAACATGCACATCATGGCGCGCGTCGGCAGCAAAGTCCTCGAAGTGCTCGGTGACAGCGAAGACTTCGTTCGCGGCATCCACTCCGTCGGCCACCCCCTCAAAACCCCGACCCAGGCCGATGTGCCCTGGCCCTGTGACGCTCACAACAAATACATCACCCACTACCCCGAAACCCGCGAAATCTGGAGCTACGGTTCGGGCTACGGCGGCAACGCCCTGCTCGGCAAAAAGTGTCACGCCCTCCGCATCGCCTCCGTCCAGGCCCGCGATGAAGGGTGGATGGCTGAGCATATGCTCATTCTCAAACTTACCAATCCCCAGGGCACGGTCAAGTTCGTCGCCGCCGCGTTCCCCTCGGCCTGCGGCAAAACCAACCTCGCCATGATGACCCCCACCCTCAAGGGTTGGAAGGTCGAAACCATCGGCGACGACATCGCTTGGATGAAGTTCGGCCCGGACGGCCGCTTGTATGCCATCAATCCCGAAGCCGGTTTCTTCGGCGTGGCCCCCGGTACCAATTACACGTCGAATCCGAATGCGATGGAATCCGCCAAGCAAAACAGCATCTTCACCAACTGCTCCCTCACCGATGACAACAACGTCTGGTGGGAAGACATGTCGCCCGCCCCATCGCATATGACCGACTGGCTCCGACGTGAGTGGACGCCGGACTGTGGCCGAAAAGCCGCGCATCCCAATGCCCGCTTCACCGCACCGGCACGCCAGTGCCCCGTGATCGCCAAGGAATGGGAAGACCCCAGGGGCGTGCCGATCAGCGCGATTCTCTTCGGCGGTCGCCGCGCTTCGACCCAACCGCTGGTCATTCAGTCCACGAGCTGGCAGCATGGCACGTTCCTCGGAGCCGCGATGGCGTCCGAGATGACCGCCGCCGCCGCCGGAACCGTCGGTAAGCTGCGTTTTGATCCGATGGCCATGCTGCCTTTCTGCGGCTACCATATGGGCGAATACTTCAACCACTGGCTGAAAATGGGCGTCAAGGGCGGCGACAAGATGCCCAAAATCTTCTACGTCAACTGGTTCCGCAAAAACGATCAGGGCAAGTGGCTCTGGCCCGGCTTCGGCGAAAACAGCCGCGTTCTCAAGTGGGTCTTTGAACGATGCGACGGCAACGCCGCCGCGAAGGAAACCCCCATCGGCTCCGTCCCCGCCGACGGCGCCCTCGATGTGTCCGGCCTGAAAGTCGATGCCGCCGATCTGAAGGAACTGATGAAGGTCGATGCCAAAGAATGGCTCGCCGTCGTCCCGCAGATCGCCGAACACTTCGCCAAGTTCGGCAATAAACTGCCCAAACAACTGAGCGAAGAACTCGCCGCGTTGACCAAACGTCTGGAAGCCGCGAAATAAACGCATGTTCGGGAGCGGGGTGCCGGCCGCAAGCCGCACAACGCATCCCGCACAGCGCAGACCGTATTTTCTTCCTCCTCCGCGCGGATCGCCACCTTAATGGGGCGATCCGCGTTTTTTTCTTGCCCGGGTTTTGGATAAGTCCGTCAAGCCCGGATGATTCACCGCAACAGACGCCCAGACGCGGAGAAGAAAATGGGAATCACGGATAAACACGGATGAACACAAATCGGATTGAATCAAAATCAATCCGCGTTCATCCGTGTTCATCCGCGGTTATCATCCTTGCGATAAACGCAAAACAACTATATTGCCACATGGCGATAGATTAAAAACGGGCTACGTCCCCGTTTCCTTCTCACACGTTTTCCGAAGCTCATTTCGCTTCATCGCTCATCGCTTTCACCGACTTTTCACACGTTTTCCCGGTGAATCACCCCCGAAAAAGATGCGCCGCGACGCAGCGCAGGATTTCGTAGCTGTGGCGGCCGCCAAACGCATCGAAGGCGGGCTTGAGCCGGCCTTGTTCCTCGGCGGGCTGACGCTCGAACTGATCGACGATCTCGGCGAATTGCGCATCGGTCAGCGGCACAATCCGGGGATCGCGGGCATCGAGCAGACCGGCGGCGATGGCTTCGGCGATGTGGCTCCAGATCGTGCTCGGCGACAATTGCCGCTGTTGGGCGACCTGTTCGACGGTGTTGCCGAGATTCAGACGATTCACCGTGTCCATCACGCTGTCGCCCATCGGGGGTTCGGGCGAAAGATCATCTTCCGTCGCCGGCATCTCGGACGGCGCGACGGAGGAACCGGCGATCACATCGAGAAACACCCGCCCATACTGTTCGAGTTTGCGTTGCCCCACGCCATGCACGGCGGCCATTTGCGACAAACTTCCGGGGGCGCGAAGCACCATGTCGATCAGGGTGCGGTCGCCGAACACGACATAGGGAGGCACGCCCTGTTCGTCGGCCAATCGTCGGCGCAGCTCGCGCAGTTGCTGGAACAATTGCTTCTGTGCGTCGGTGGTCAGCAGATTGTACGTTTGCCCTCGCCGCTCGCCTGCTTTCTGCTTGCGGGGGCGTTCGACGACATCGCGGCGGAGGGTGACAGTTTGCTCTTTGCGCAAAATGGGGCGGGACTTGTCGGTGAGGCGGAGCGTGTTGTGTTCGCCATCGACATGCAGCGCGCCGATGGAGACGAGTTGTCGCAACACGCTGCGCCAGCCGCGCTGGTCGAGTTCCTTGCCGATGCCGAAGGTGCTGAGTCGGTCGTGGCGGAATCGTTCGACTTTTTCGGTGTTTTTGCCGAGCAGCACGTCGATGACGTGACCGGCCCCGAAGGATTGTTCGACACGGAAGACGCACGACAACGCTTTTTGCGCGGCGATGGTGGCGTCAAACATCACGGCGGGGTTCAGGCAGGTGTCGCAGTTGCCGCAGGGATGGTCGTAATGATCGCCGAAGTAGTTGATGAGTACCTGCCGGCGGCATTGCGCGGTTTCGCAATAGTCGATCAGCGCATCGAGTTTCGCGTGTTCGATCTGTTTTTGCTGGGGCGGGGAACCGGCCCGGTCGATGAATTGGCGAAGCATCACCGTATCCGACAAGCCGTAGGTCATCCATGCGTCGGCGGGCAGGCCGTCGCGCCCGGCGCGTCCGGTTTCCTGGTAGTAGGCCTCGATGCTTTTGGGCAGATCGAGGTGGGCGACGTAGCGGACATCGGGTTTGTCGATGCCCATGCCGAACGCGATCGTGGCGACGATGATGAGTTTGTCTTCGTGGATGAATCGCTGCTGATTTTTGTGGCGCACATGCTTGTCGAGACCGGCGTGATAGGGCAGTGCGTTGAGTTTTTGGGATTGGAGGAACTCGGCGACCTGTTCGGTTTTTTTGCGTGAGAGGCAGTAGATGATGCCGGACTCGTCGAGGTGGCCGTCGTTGAGGAACGCCATGAGTTGTTGGCGGGGGCTGGTTTTCGGCGTGACGGTGTAGCGGATGTTGGGACGGTCGAAGCCGCTGATGAAGTGACCGGCGGAATGAAGATTGAGGCGAGCCACGATGTCGGCGCGTGTGGGCGCGTCGGCGGTGGCGGTGAGGGCGAGGCGAGGCACCCCCGGAAATCGCTCGTGAAGTACGGACAGTTGCATGTATTCGGGGCGGAAGTCGTGGCCCCACTGGCTGACGCAGTGGGCTTCGTCGATGGCGAAGAGGGCGAGTTTCGCGCGGGCCAGTTGATCGAGAAAACGCGGCTGGCAGAGACGTTCGGGGGAGACGTACACCAGATCGAACTTGCCCGCGATCATGTCTCGTTCGGCTTGCATGGCCAGGTCGGGCGGCATGGTGGAGTTGATGTAGGTGACGCGCACGCCGAGTTGTTGGAGGGCTTGCACCTGATCGGCCATGAGGGCGATGAGCGGGCTGACGACAATGCCCACCCCCGGAAGGATGAGTGAGGGAAGCTGGTAGCAGAGGGACTTGCCGCCGCCGGTGGGCATGATGACCAGGGCGTCGCCGCCGGCGAGAACGGCGTCGATGATCTGTCGTTGAGGCCCGCGGAAGTTGTCGAAGCCGAACACTTCGCGCAACACGGTCGCGGGGGCGGCGGGATCGGCGGCTTGTGAGGCGTCACGATTCATATGCGCATTATGCACCGGAACGGATCGGATTGCAGGGGCGGCGGCCCCGTCACGACTCGGCGGCTGTAAAATAAAAACAACCGCCGGGAACGCCGACGGTTGAAGGCCTATGTCGAAGACATAGGGGTTGCTCCATCATGCTACTTCATTGGCGCGATACATGAAACCTCAACTACTTCTGCTCACCGGCGGGATCAATCACGACTTCGATCATGCGCGGCGGCGATTGACCGATCTGTTGTCGCCGAGCTTCGATGTCGCCGCAACCACCGATGTGAAAGACCTCGGTCAATTGAGTGACGATCATTTCGCGGCGGCGGTGATCTTCACCTGTGAAAAACTCCACGAACCCCCGCCCCCGGAAGTTTCGGAAGTTTTTGAGGCGGTGACGCGATTCGTGGAAGGCGGCGGCGGATTGGTGTTGATTCACTCGGCGATCACGAGTTTCGCGGATCGGCCGGCGTGGAAACGGTTGATCGGCGCGGAGATGGCCGGGGGCACGCTGGATCAGCGATACATGCTGGCGTGGGACGATGCGAAGCACCCGGTGGTCGCGGGCGTGGAGCCGTGGGAGATCGACGATGAACATTATCAACTGACCGTCCCCCGGCGGGGCCAATTCATTGGCCCCGCCCCCGGAAGTTGGGTGTTCGCGTCATCGCTGTGGCAGGGGCAACGATACGTTTTCGGCTATGAGCGCATCGTGGACCGGGGGCGCATCATCGCGCTGGCGGCGGGCCATCGCAGCGCGACGCTCGATGATGTACGCTACGGAAAACTGATTCAGCAGGCGGCCCGACATGCCGCGAAGGAGTAATCGACATGCCCGACCGTTATCCGCCGATCAACGCCAAATGTCCGCATCTGCTGCACGGCGGGGATTACAACCCCGACCAGTGGCTGGATCGTCCGGACATTCTGGCCGAGGACATGCGGCTGATGGCGCTGGCCCATTGCAATGCGGCGACTCTCGGCATCTTCGCATGGACGGCGCTGGAACCGGAAGAGGGGCGTTTCGAGTTCGGCTGGCTGGACGCGGCGATGGATCGACTGGCGGACAACGGCGCGTTCGCCGTGCTGGCCACGCCCAGCGGTGCCAGACCGGCGTGGATGAGTCACAAGTACCCGCAGGTATTACGCGTTCGCGCCGATCGCGGCCGCAACCTGCACGGCACACGACACAATCACTGCTTCACCTCGCCGATCTACCGCGAAAAAGTCGGCGTCATCAATCACAAACTCGCCGAACGATACAAGGATCACCCCGCCCTGCTGGTCTGGCACATCTCCAACGAATACAACGGCGACTGCCACTGCCCGCTGTGCCAGGACGCCTTTCGCCAGTGGCTGCGCGGGCGATACGGCGACGACCTGGACCGGCTGAATCGCGCGTGGTGGACCACCTTTTGGAGCCACACCTACACCGACTGGTCGCAGGTCGAATCGCCCAGCCCCATCGGCGAAAGCGCGGTGCATGGCCACAATCTGGACTGGAAGCGTTTCGTCACGCACCAGACCGCGGACTTCATGCGGCACGAAATCGCGCCGCTGAAAAAAATCACGCCCGACATTCCCGTGACCACCAACTTTATGGGTGTGTACCCCGGCTTGAATTACTGGCAACTGGCCGAACTATGCGATGTGATTTCGTGGGACAGTTACCCGTCGTGGCATGAGGCCGACAGCGATGTCGGACTCGCGGCGAAGATCGCTTTCATGCACGACATCAACCGCTGCCTCAAGGGGGGCCGGCCTTTCATGCTGATGGAATCGACGCCCAGTCACGTCAACTGGCAGCCGGTGTGCAAGCTCAAACGGGACGGCATGCACCTGCTGTCATCGTTGCACGCGATCGCGCACGGCAGCGACACGGTGCAGTATTTCCAGTGGCGTAAAAGCCGGGGCGCCAGCGAAAAGCTGCACGGGGCGGTGGTCGATCACGTCGGCCACGAACACACCCGCGTGTTCCGTGAAGTAGCGAAAGTGGGCGAATCGCTGAGCCAACTCGATGCGGTGGTCGGCACGACCAAACCCGCCGAAGCCGCGGTGATTTATGACTGGGAAAACCGCTGGGCCATTGACGATTTGCAGGGGCTGGGCCGGGAACAGAAAAAATACGAGGAAACATGCGTCGCGCATTATCGCGCGCTGTGGCGGCTGAACCTCGGCGTCGATGTCATCGACCAGACCGTCGATCTGTCGCGCTATCGACTGGTCGTCGCGCCGATGCTTTACATGCTGCGACCGGGCATGGCGAAAAAACTGCGACGATTCGTCGAAGACGGCGGTACGCTGGTGATGACCTACTGGTCCGGCATCGTCGATGAAAACGACCTGTGCCACCTCGGCGGCTGGCCCGGCGAAGGCCTGGGGGAAGTGCTCGGCATCTGGGACGAGGAAACCGACACGCTCCATCCCGCCCAGCGCAATCATATCATCTTCACGGATGACAACGAACTGGCCCTCGACGGCGATTATGAGGTGCGCGACCTGTGCGCGTTGATTCACTCACGCGGCGCGCAGGTGCTGGCCGCATATGCCGGCGATTTTTACGCGGGCCGACCGGCGATGACCCTCAACCGCTTCGGCAAGGGCGAGGCGTTCTACATCGCGGCGAGGGGTGATGATGAACTGCTCACAGCGTTGTACACGAAACTCGCCCGCCGCCTGCACCTTCCGGCGGCGCTGGAAAAGCGAAGCCCCGAAGGCGTGAGCGTGCAACTCCGCACCGACGGCCGGCAACGATTTTTATTCGCGATGAACTTCACAACGGCGACGCAAACCGTGCAACTGGACGCCGGCACGTACCGCAACCTGCTGACCGGGCGCGATGTGACGGGCGAACTGGAACTGCCCGGCTACGGCGTGGCGGTGCTGCGAAGGTAGCGATTGCCGTCATTGCGTTCCACCTCTCAGTTCGGAAATAACGATCATTCTATATTCGACGAAAATAGAATATTCAGCGACATCATTTCACTCGGCGAATACCGCGAAATTCGCATAAGTCTCAGGCGATTGGCAGGCCGCGTCGAACCCAACGCCGCCGCGCGCGCGAACGAAACGGGGACGCGGCGGCTCTGTCTCCACCCTCGTAATTTGTGCGGCTGACTGGAGCTACGCCGCATGATCGGGCGATGGCAAGGGGAGGGAAACCTGTCAATCGCCACGGACGGCGATGCTCGCGGCCGACGACTTGGCTCGCCAAACCCTGCCCGATCACACCAGCAAGTTCCGCCGACTGGACTTCACGCTCCCGCAACTGTTCGCCTGTCTGGTGATCCGCGAGATGCTTCACCTGAGCCATCGCAAAACCGAAACGCTTCTGCGCGACTGCATGGCGTGGCTGGCGGACATCGGATTGACTCACGTGCCGGATCACAACACGCTGTGGCACGTGTGCATCTGGGCAGCGGTTCGGATGCGTCGGATTTCGTTCCTCTGTGGCGCGATGCCCGGCGACGCGCGCCGATCACCGTGGCGGTGGCCGACAGCGGATTCGACTCGGAAGACAATCATCGCCGGGCGCGCCGTGATATGAAGGTGCGTTCGATCATTCCCGCCCAGGCCGGACGGCCCAGTTCCAAGCCGCCGGTCGGTTACTGGCGGCAGCACATGCGCCGACGCTTTGTCCGCCGCGCCGATCATCGCCTCTACGGTCCAGGGGCGCAGGCCGAAACGATCCACCGCATGCTCAAACGCAACATGGGTGACGCGCTGCGATCCCGTCTGCGAACCCGACGCAAGAACGAGATGCTTTTCCGCACCGTGGTTCACAACATCACCCTCACCGCCAAGCTGGAGTCAGGGTAGAGACAGAGCCGCTGCGTCCCCGTTCCGCTTTCTACTCACTACTCGCTACCCCCCCCCCGACCACCTGTTTTAACTGCGATTGCACTTCGTTGGCTTGTTGCGTTTGCCCCGCGTCGTTCAGTTTCTTCGCGTACATCAGGCCGACGCGGTACCAGTTGCTTTGCTGCGCGAACGAGCCGGCCATGCCTGAGGGTTTGTCCAGTTGCTTCCACGTCTGTCCGTACAACTGCACCACGCGTTTGCCCAGTCCCGACTTGTCGAGCATCTGTTCGGTTTTCTCCAACGCCGTCACCACGAACGGGCCGTCGTTGGCGAAACGGTTGATGACATCCTCGTAGCACTTGCCGGCCATGTCGGGCTTGTTCTGTTTTTCCCACAACGCGGCCTGTTTCATCCGCACCTCGGCGGCGAGGTCTTTGCGAAGCGTCATCAGGGCGAACGCAGCTTCCCACAGGTTGTTTTGTTCGCGCGGGTCGTCGATGGTCTGAATCATCGGTTCGAGAATGGCGAACATGAAATCGGGGTATTTCTTGCCGGTCAGCCGCTGAAGTTTGTCGGCCCAGCTTTTTTTCTGCGACAGCGTCAGCCGGTTCTGACTCGCCAGCGAACGAAGGGCGAACCACACTTCATCGAGACAGGGATTGTGTCTGGCCGCGGCGTCGAGCAGCACCAGCAGTTGATCGGCGTCATTGGCGCGCGGCGTGCCGAACTCCGTCGCCGGGTCGGCGTCCATCGCCTGGACCGCCGGTAGTTGGGCGGGGGCTTTGACGCGGCTGAACATGATCGCGGCGGTGACCAGTGCCTTGGCGGCATCGCGCTCGCCGCCCTTGATACGGATCAGTTCCGCCCGCACGGCGACGAAGCCGTCATAGACCAGGTGGTGGGTCTGCGGGTCTTCGACCACGCCGCGCAGGCCCTGATATTCGGGGTATCGTCCGAGGTTGAAGTTCCACGCGGCGGTGCGGCCCTGGGGTTGGAGGAAGCCGACCCATGCGTGGCCGACTTCGCCGGACTGCGCGGTGACATATGCCGACGGATCGCCGATGGCCTTGGCGACGGTCATGGCGAAGTAGGCCTGATCGGCGCAGACCCCGCCGTACTGCAAGATGTTCGGCAGGGAGAAGCCCTTGACGGTGACCATTTTGGGCCGGCCGGTGCGCAGGTGGTCGAAGTCGTATTTGACCTTGAAAAACAGCTTGCCCGCTTCGCGGTCGCCGGCGAACTTGCCCAGCGCCCAGTTCATTTCTTCAACGCTCGCGGTGGTATCGACGACCCAGATCAACAGATCGGTCGGCACGCCCTTGATGCCGAACAGCATCTTCTTTTCATTCTTCACGTAGTAGTCGAACAGGTTGACCACGTTGTCGCTCTTGGCGGTGTTTTCATTGATGCGTTTGACCATCGGCACGTCATGCACCACGCACAGCGCCGCGGTGAGCGTCGGGTAATCGGCCAATTGTTCGCCCCTGGCGTCGATCAATTTCAACAACACGGCGTACACCTGTTCGGGCTTTTCTTCGGGGCGGATCGTGAACGCCAGTTCACGCGCCAGTTCGTCGTGCTTCAGCAGATAATCCAGCACCCTGATCCGCTGGTCTTTGTCGGTGACGCACGCCAGTTGATCGGTCAGCCGGGCGGTGAACGCCGCGTCGATGAACGCCTGCGTTTCGGTCAACGGGGCGTAAGCGGCGACCGTGCCCAGCAGCAATTCGCCGTCGGCTTTCGCCTTGCCAGCGTCCTGTTCGCGGAACTCGGCGAAAATCGCCTTCATGCGCGCGGTCGTCAGCTTGCCCCAGTCCGGTCTGTTTCGCGGCACCAGCGTCTGCGCACCGCAAACACCGCCCAGCAACAGGGCGATGCCCACGCTGAAACGCAACGATCTGAGCGGCGAAATGTCGGACACGTGTCACCTCCGGGAGAAGCGATGAGCAATGAGTGGCTGTATTCGATCTTTTATCACAAAAAGTGCGGAGCCACAAAGAAAGTGGGAAGGCGGAAGGCGGAAGTGGGAAGTAAAGACCCGCGCTTCCGATTTGCGACGTGCGACGTGCGTGCGAACACCACGGCCTACCGCCGAGGACGGCGTCATGCCGTGCTTGGAAGTATTGAGGACTTTCTTTACTTCCGACTTCCCACTTCCGCCTTCCGCCTTCCCACTTTCTTCCCACTTCCCACTTCGTAAGGAACCGCGAAAGAATAGCTTGAGCGATTATCACCTGGGGCGAATGGTGTAATTCCACTCGCCGTGAAAGTCGGCCGGGGTGCAGTGGACGGTGGCCCATTGCTGCTTGCTGACCTTTTGCC
>JBAYVY010000008.1:0-23826 GCA_041674345.1 Phycisphaeraceae bacterium
CACGGAAGGCCCGTTCGAAGGCCAGACCATGCGCATCAAGAAGCTTCTCGACACGGGCGACGTGGACGGTATCGTGCGCCTGTTCGGTGGCGAAGTGAAGATCCGGGTGAAGACGGACAAGCTAGCAGCGGCGTGATACATGCCAGATTGATAAAATCGCTAGCTGGCATACATTTTATTGCAATTTCCTGTTGACACCATAAAAGCATCGTGTATAGTGAGGTCATCAACAAGGGGGTTACGGACATGGCAACCAAGTGCAACAAGTGCGGCGGCGCTGGCTACATCGAGAAGTTTGGCGCGATTGAGAACGGCACATGCTTCAAGTGCGAAGGCACGGGCGTCACTCTGACAGTAGCCGAGCGCGCTGAAATTCATCGCCAGCGCACTTTAAAGCACGATGCCCGCCTCGCCAAGCAGCAGGGCGTTTCGGTTGAAACCTTTCAAGCCTACACGCGCCCCGTTGGTTCGGGCGGCATCCGCGCACCAAAGCATCCGAACGGTTGCAGCTATTCCATACAGGAGTTTGACGTGTGGCTGAACGAAACCAAGGAGGCGGCGGCATGACCGCTGCGTCTTTTGCCAACTGGCTCGCCGAAATGAAATCAGCGGGCCTTGCCCGTTCCGATGCAGAGTGTGGCAGGATGCTCGGCATTGCGGCTAATTCCGTTGTGCTGTTAAAGAAGCAGGGCGCCGATCTCAGGACGGCTCTTGCGTGTCGCGCGCTCCTGCACAGGCTGGAGCCATACGCTTGAAATACCTCTTGCGGATTAACTCACGTTCGGTTAATTCTGAGTGCGGATGATTTGGTAACCACCGGGCGGACCATCTCAGGATGGGAATACACGCCAAGCCAAACCCAGCGCCCACGTGCGGCGCGCGTCAGCGGTTTATTGCCCCGACTTCCCCAATCTGCAAGCACACGACTGGAGCCGCATGTCCAAGGTCGTCTCTCTCGTCACGCTCAAGCGCAAGGCATCTTCCGGAGTCATTGAAACGCTCAGGAACATGACCAAGGCCGCGAAGGCAGAAGGCTTTAGCGGCATTGCCATAGCAGCGGTAGACCCGTCCGGCTGCACGCACACTGCGTTCGAGGGCGGGGAGAATATCGCAACCCTCGTCGGGGCAGTCGAGCGCGTCAAGTATCGGATGCTCACGTATCAGGACGGCGACTAGCCGCCCCATCCTTTGCCCGCCCAGTCCCATCAATCCTCAGAGATGCCTAAGCTCAAGGGGACATGCGCGCGGGCAAGCCTCACGCTGTGCTGCGTAAAATTAAACCAAATGGTTAGCGGTTGAACTCAATGCCTTTTGAACCCGGACAGAGCGGCAACCCCGGAGGGCGTGCAAAGCACAAGCCTTTCAAGGAAGCGTTGCTCATGGAATCGCTCGCTGCGGAGCGCGGCGACCCATGTGAGGCAAAGCCAGGCTCACTGCGTTGGAACGCCCGCAAGTTGCTGGAGTTGGGGGAAGTCCCTGCCATTAAGGAAATCGCGGATCGTCTCGACGGCAAGGTGCCGCAGGCAGTCGTGGGCGATGATGAAGCAGACCCGTTGCGCGTCGCAATCCAGCGCATCGAACTGGTCGCATTGAAGCCGAATGACAACGGCTCAGATTGAGCTTCCTCCCAAGCTCATCCCGGTATTCGAAGGCGAGGCGGATATAAGGGGTGCATTCGGCGGGCGCGGTTCGGGCAAGACGCGCTCATTCGCCAAGATGACTGCGGTTCGCGCCCTCATGTGGGACGCGGCGGGGCGGTCAGGACAGATCTTGTGTTGCCGGCAGTTCATGAACTCGCTCGCGGATTCCTCGCTGGAGGAAATCAAGCTCGCGATCGCGGAGACGCCTTGGCTCGCGGCGGAGTTTGATGTCGGGGAGAAATACATCCGCACACGTAGCGGACGCATCTATTATTCCTTCGTCGGCCTCGACCGCAACATCGACAGCGTGAAGTCAAAAGCGCGAGTGCTGCTGTGCTGGGTGGACGAGGCGGAACCCGTCACCGACGAAGCATGGACGAAGCTGATCCCGACGCTTCGCGAGGAAGACTCTGAGCTGTGGGTCACATGGAACCCGGAGCGCAAGAACAGCGCGACGCACAAGCGGTTCAGGGGGTCGACAAGCGACCGCTCCCGCATCGTTGAATTGAACTGGCGGGACAACCCGCGCTTCCCTGCCATTCTGGAGCGCAAGCGGCAGGACGACCTGCGCGACCGACCGGACCAGTATGCCCACATATGGGAAGGCGAGTTCGTCACGGCGGTTGAGGGCGCCTATTTCGCGCGCGCACTTGCGGCGGCAAAGACGGAAGGCCGCATCAGCCGTGTAGCAGCGGACCCGCTCATGTCCCACCGGGCTTTTGTCGACATCGGCGGCACGGGCGCTCGGGCGGATGCGTTCACGATCTGGATTGCGCAGTTCATCGGCAAGGAAATCCGCGTTCTCGACTATTACGAGGCGCAGGGGCAACCGGCGGCGGCTCATATGTCATGGCTGCGCAACAAGGGCTACACGCCGGAGAAGTGCGGTATCTGGCTCCCACATGACGGGGTGACGCAGGACCGCGTGCATGATGCTTCCTACGAGGGCGCCTTCCGACATGTGGGTTACGATGTGACGATCGTTCCCAACCAGGGGCGCGGCGCGGCGGCGATGCGCGTTGAAGCCGCCCGGCGGCTATTCGGGTCGATCTGGTTCAACGCGGCGACGACGGAAGCGGGGCGCGATGCGCTCGGCTGGTATCACGAAAAGCGGGACGAAGTGCGCGGCATCGGCTTGGGGCCGGAACATGACTGGTCATCGCACGCTGCGGATTCGTTCGGTCTCATGTGCATCTGTTTCGAGGAGCAGGAGACGGTGAACCGCGACCGCTACGGCAAGCGCGATGCGCCCCGCAACCTCGGCTGGATGGCCGCATAAGGAATGCCGCCGATGAACGACGACAAGGACGACGGGAAGGCCGGCGAACTCGACCGCTACAAGGCTTGGTATAAGGCCGACGTGGTGAAGGCCAACACCTGGCGCAAGGAAGCGGCGGAGGACTTCAAGTTCCGCGACGGCGACCAATACACGGACGAGGAGAAGCAATATCTCCAGGCCCAGATGCGTCCCGTCGTCGTGTTCAACCGGACGGGCGTGCTGGTCGATGCTGTTGTTGGCACGGAGATCGGCAACCGGCGCGAGGTCCGCTATATTCCGCGCGATGTGGGCGACAGCCGCCCGAATGAGTTGCTGACGAGTGCGGCGGAGTGGTTCCGCGACCTTTGCGATGCGGAGGACGAAGAATCGGAAGCATTCAAGGATTGCGTCACGGCCGGCATGGGCTGGACCGAGACGCGGCTTGACTATGCGGACAACCCGGCGGGCGAGCCGAAGATCGAGCGTATAGACCCGCTGGAGATGGTATGGGACCGCCACGCCACGAAGGCTAATCTGGTCGACACCTGCCGCCGCTGGCGCGTGCGCAAGATGGCGATTGAAGACGCCAAGGAGATGTTCCCGGACGTTGACGAGGATTTGTTCAACGCCGCGTGGGCGGAAGAGACCGAAGAGGACACCGAGCCGAACCGGAACAACCGGGCGGAGTATTATGCAGGGGATGGCGAGGAACCCAAGCAGCCGTCGAAGGAAGTGACGATAGTTGCGTGCCAGTATGAGGAGAAGGAAGCCTATTACAAGGCACTGATCCTGCCGCCCATGCCGCCGGGCGGGCTTGTCATGGCACAGCCGGTCATGCCGCAGCCGATCGAGGTTGAGCTGGACGAGAAAAAGCACCGTATCGCGAAGGAACAGGGTTCGCTTCTGCGCGCGGTGAAGCTCACCCGCAAGCGCGTGATGCAGTGCTTCATCGGCGCAGACATCATCAAGAAGCCGGAACCGACGCAGACTGGCGGTTTCACGTGGAACGTGATTACGGGCCTGCCCGACCACGACAGGGGGACGTTCTACGGCATCGTCCGCCGCGCGAAAGACCCGCAGCGCTGGGCCAACAAATGGCTTAGCCAAATGATGCACATCCTCAACAGCCAAGCCAAGGGCGGCATCATGGCTGAAAAGGGTGCATTTGAGGATGTCCGGGCGGCTGAGGAGAATTGGGCAAAGCCGGAGGGGATCACTATCCTCAAAAGCGGTGCGCTGTCCGGTGCCGCCGGGCCGATGATCGCGCCGAAGCCGGTTGCGCAATTCCCGGCCGGGTTCGACCGTCTGATGAACTATGCCGACGAGGCGATCATCAAGGCGACCGGCATCAACATGGAAATGCTGGGGCTGCGCGAGGTCAACCAACCGGGCGTGTTGGAGCATCAGCGCAAGCAGCAGGGCGTGGCGATCCTCGCGACGTTCTTCGATGCGCTGCGCCGGTATCGCAAGATACAGGGCCGGGGGATGCTCCGGCTGATCCAGGACCACCTTGCCGATGGGCGACTGGTGCGCATCCTGGGCGAAAAGCAGGGGCAATACGCCAAGCTCATGCGCGAGGGCATCGCGGATGTCGAATATGACATCATCATTGACGACGCGCCCTCGTCGCCGAATGAAAAGGAGCGGACTTGGGGCCTGCTCATGCAGATGCTCCCGATGTTCAAGGATTCGCTGCCCCCGGCCGCCGGCCTCGCGCTGGCGAAGCATTCGCCGCTGCCTACCTCGCTTGTGGATGAGTTGAAGCAGATCGTTGAAGGCGCACAGGCGCCCGGCCCGGACCCGGCTCAACAGGCGATGGCGATGCTGGAACAGCAGAAGCTCGCGCTCGAAGGCGAGAAGATCCAACTCGAAATGGCGAAAATCCAGGCAGAGCGGGAAAAGACCGCTTTCGAGATGGCTAAATTGCAGACCGAAGGCGCGTTGGGCGTCATGGAACAGCAGACGGAACGCCAGCGCATCCGTGCGGATGAGTTGGGGACGATTGCCGACCTACAGAAGGCACAGCAGCCGCAGCCCGTGCGGCAGTGACGGTTCGCCGGGCCGAATCCGGTGTTCGCCGCCGCAAGCGCATTGCGGCCCCGCTACGGCAGCGTTACGCCGTGCAACGAGGACAAGATGACACTTCCCGATGAAAGCAGCCTCTCGGCTGAGGAACAGGCATATTTCGACACCAAGGGGGAGGGCGCGCCGGCCGCCGAACCGGAACCGGAAGCGGTAGAGCCGGACGAAGAGATAGAGGCGGATGTCGATGACGCCGCGCCGGAGGAACCGAAGGCGGCAAAGACGGTCCCGCTCGCCGCGCTGACGAAAACGCGCGAGGAAACAAAGGCGCTCAAGGCGCAGTTGGAAGAACAACGGACGCGCAACGCGATCTGGGAGGACCGCTGGAACACGTTGCTGCGGCAACAGCAGCCGGCGGAGGAAAAGAAGGACGCGGACCCCGAACCGGACCCGAACGTCGACATTTTCGCGCACCAGCAATGGCTCGGCCGTCAGTTGAAGGCCGAACGCGAGGCGCGGGCGCGGCAAGAGCAGGAAGCGGCCCAGCATCAGGAGATGCAGCGGGTCGAGCAGCAGGTCTGGAACGCCTGGGAGCAGGATGCGGCAACATACGTCGCGGATAATGCGGATTTCCCGAACGCGGCCAAGTGGCTTTCGGACTTCCGCGATGCACAGCTCAAGGCGTTGGGCAAGGTGGATGAGCGGTTTGCGGATGCGCGGGCGCGCAACATGCAGATCGAACAGGAATTGAAGCAGATCGTGATCGGCGCGAAGCAGCGGGGGCTTTCCTCGGCGCAAGTGATCTACGAACTGGCGCAGGGTTACGGCTATACGCCGAAAGCGGCGGCGGCGGACCCGGCGGATGCTCTGGACCGGCTGGAAAAGTCGGTTGCGGGGGCTACCTCGTTGAGCGCCACGGGCGGCGCGCGGCCGGCGGCGGGCATGGATGCGGCGGCGATCGCCAACATGTCGCCGGAACAGTTCGGGGCCTGGCTCGCGAAGAACGGCGAGCGTGGCTTCAAGAAATTGGCGGGCGGCTAAAGCCCGTCATTGAACCGCTGAGGGCCGGTCAAGCCTTCCTCGCTTTCAGCGGCAAGCGTAATTGCCAGCTCGTCCCTCCGATACGTCAAACGGTAGTTCGCCATGTCCGCAGGCGTCTTGCGGCACCTCACCAAAATCTCATCCAAACCACTCAGAAGGAATCTGACTGATGGCTACGCACACAATTGGCGTAAACGACAGTCTGGCCGTAAAGCTGTGGTCCAACCGTATGGATGTCGAGGCGCTCAAGGAAACGACCGCCTACGAGTTCATGGGGACGGGCGCAGGCTCTCTCTGCCAGATCATGACCGAAACCCAGAAGGGTGCTGGCGACAGCATCAAATGGGGCATCCGTATGCTCGCCACCGGCGAAGGCACCACGGAAAACGAAACGCAGGAAGGCAACGAGGAAGGCATCACCCGGTATTCCGACGTGCTGCTCATCAACGAACTCGGCCATGCCCATCGCGTTCGCGCCGAAGGCACCATCGACCGCCAGCGCGTTCCCTACAACATGCGCGAGGAGTGCTACGACTCGCTCAAGGACTGGAGCGCGGACCGCATCGATACGTGGTTCTTCAACCAGCTCGCCGGCAATACGGCATCCGGCATCTCCACCAAATACCTCGGCTTCAACTCGGCAATCGCCCCGTCTTCGACCCGCATTTTCCGTGCGAATGCGAAGACGACAGACCAGGCGCTTGCCGCGACGACCGAGAACTTCACCCTGTCGATGATCGACAAGGCGGTGAACCGGGCAAAGACGACAAGCCCGATGCTCCGTCCGATCAAGGGCCTCGGCAAGGATGTCGATTACGTCTGCTTCATCCATCCGGATCAGACGCTCTCGATGCGCGCCGACACCGCGACCGCTGGCAACTGGTTCGACCTGCAAGGCAAGCGCCTTTCAGGCGGCGAGGGCGACAAGAACGGCCTCTACACCGGCGCCATCGGCATCTATAACCGCACGCTGATCGTAGAGAACACCCGCGTTCCCAAGGGTGTCCACTCGACCGCCGGCACTGCGGTTGACAATACGCGCCGTGCGATCTTCTGCGGTGCGCAGTCCCTCGGCCTGGCGTTCGGCAAGGGCGGCGGCAAGAACAAGTTCAAGTGGGTCGAGGAACTCTTCGACTATGAGCGTGAGCTTGGCGTTCGCACCTCCTTCATCGGTGGCATGAAGAAGACGGTCTACAACTCCGTGGATTACGGAACGATCGTCCTCGCTTCCTATGCCGCTCCGGCCGCATCGTAAGGAGAAGCGAAAATGGCTACTGGAACCGTTGCGACCGTTGCTCGCAAGTATCACCACGACCTCGTGCATTACGCGGCCGTGCCCATCGTCTACACGACGCTCAGCTACACGGTCTGCAAGTTGCCGGCCGGCGCGCTGGTCATCGATGCAGGCGTTGTCGTTACCGAAGCGTTTGCCGGCGTCACTCCCCAGACCCTCGACCTGGGCGTCACCGGCAATCTCGATGACTTCATGTCTGATGGCGTGCTGACCACGGTCGGCGTCATCAAGGCTGAAGACATGGCGACTGCCACTACCGCGTATCAGGCGGCGGATATCGACTTCGTTGCCACGCTTTCGGCAGGGGCCACAACCTCCGCCGGCGCTGGCTACGTCTACGTCGAATACATCATCGCCGACCGCGACGCATAACCGGGCGGGGCGGGGGAAACCTCGCCCCTTCCACCTTTTCGGGGAGTGCGGCCTTGCTTGAACGCCTTGCATCCCACGGGTTCACGCTTGCAACGGTCCTGAGTGACGATGGCCGGGTGGCGCTCCTGCGCATCCGCACGTCAAAGGGCTGGGTATACGAGCGTTTTCCGAGTGACAACCTTACCGCCGTGGACGCTTGGGCCGCGCGGCATATGCCGGGAACCGCCTGATGGTCATCCTCGTCACGACGACCGGGCCTAGCGAAGCAGGCGGCCCGCTTTACCCCATCACGACGCCCTCGTTTTCCAATCTCCTGACGCAGATCGCGGATGAGATTGACGATACGACGGGCGAATATCAGGGGCAGATCCAGACCGCGATTTACGGCGCGATCCGCTTTTGCGAGCGCAACACCTATTATTTCAACGAGACGCGCGACGTGACGTTTTCGACCGTCGCGGGACAGGCGTTCTATGGGGCAGCGGATGAACCGCACATTGCGACGCTGATCCGCATCCAGCACGCCTATATCGAGGAAAACGGGCAGAACCTCGAACTCATCCGGGCGACGCCGGACTATCTGGAGGTGATTGACGACACGCTTTCTTCCCAAAACAAGCCCGTCCTCTACACCTATATCAACCAGGAACTCCGGCTCTACCCGGTCCCGAACGCGGTTTACACGATCCGCATGCAACTCGGCCCCTATCGCCTGGCGCCGATCGAGGATTCGGCGGACAGCAACGCATGGACGACGGAAGCCTTCGACCTCATCAAGGCGCGGGCGAAATATCTCCTCTATAAGGACATCATCAAGGACGCGAATTTCGCGGCGGAGGCGCTGAACGACTATAACGAGCAGCACGCCGCGCTGATGGCCGAAACCTCCGACCGTCACCGCACGGGCGTCATCAAGGCGACCTGTTTCTGATGGTTATGGTCCCGATCGCCGAATATCGGCCGGATGTCGCGAGCGTGAACCGGGACGCGACGGCGGACCTGTTGAACGTGCTTTGCGCGGACGGCTCCTACATGCCCTTCCCCAAGATGGTGGCATATACGAATGCGCTGCCGGCCAAGCCTCTCGCAGCCTTCATGGCGCGCGAACTCAACGGCGACATCCATATTTTCGCCGGGTCGGCCGAAAAGCTCTGGCTCCTCGATAACACGGACCAGTCATGGGACGATGTTTCGCAGGCGGCGACGACATATGCGGCGACAGATGAGGCGGTCTGGTCCTTTGCGCAGTTCGGCCCGTATGTCGTGGCGGTCAATGCGAATGACGACCCGCAGGTGTTCGACCTCACATCAAGCACGGCGTTTGCTGACCTTGCTGGGTCTCCGCCGCGCGCGCACGGCGTGCGGGTGTGGGGCGATTTCCTCGTCCTGACCGACCTGACGGCCAACCCGGACCGCGTGCATTGGTCCGGCCTGAACGACATCGAGCAATGGACGCCGGGGACGAACAACTGCGATTACCAGCAGTTCCCGGACGGCGGGCGGGTGCAGGGGACGACGGACGCGACGAACCCGCTCGTGTTTCAGGAACGGGCGATCCGGCGGGCAACCTTCGTGCCGGGTTCGGTCGAGGTGTTCACCTTTCAGAAGGTGCATGAGGCGCGGGGCGCCAAGTCGGCGCTTTCGGTCGCATCGCGCGGCTCCTACGCCTTTTATGCGGACGAAGGCGGGTTTTTCCAGATCGGGCCGGACGGTGCGTTGTCGCCTATCGGCTATGAGAAGCTGGACCGCACGGTCTTTCAGGGCTTGCGCGCCCCGGACATAGGCCGCATCCGGGGCATTATCGACCCGTTCTATTCGCGCGTCTATTTCGCGGTCGATGAGTCCGGCTTGGGTAATTACGACACGCTCTACATCTACGACTGGAATATCCAGCGCTGGACAAAGGCGGCGGTGGGCATGGTGCTGCACATCCCCGCAACGACGCCGGGTCAAACGCTTGAGGGGCTGGCGGATATCTCGGCGAGTATCGACGCGCTCCCGTTCTCGCTTGACAGCAAGGTATGGCAGGGTGGGGCGCCCGTGCTGGCGGCTTTCGACAGCGCATATCGCCTTTGCTTCTTCTCCGGCGGTAATGCGGAGGCAATCGTTTCAACGCAGGAAATGGGCGACACTGCGGGGCAGGTAACGACGATCACGGAACAATATCCGGTTGTCGATACGGACCTGCTCACCTGCGCGGTGGGTTCGCGCCTGCGGCGGAGCGATGCTGTCACATGGACGGGCGAGCAGGCGCCTTCATTCAATACCGGACTTGTGCGCAAGCGCAGCCGAGGGCGGTTCCACCGGTTCCGCGTGACGATCGAAGAGGATGCGACGTGGACGCATTTCCAGGGGGTCGACGTGAAGACAATCCCATCGGGGCTGCGGTGACATATAGCGTCGTCAACACGCAGGAATGGTCCTGGGAACAGCTCGCGCCCTACACGCGCGACATCACGGCGGCCATGCGGTTGCTGGCTGAACGGTTCCCGGAGGATGTGACGGTCCAGTCGCTCGGGCAGGACATCGTGACGGGGCTGCGCCAGTTGTGGCTGATCCTTGAGGGGGATCGCTTCGTGTCGTTCTGCCTGACGAACGTGCGGACGATCGACGCCACGGGCGTCAAGGTGGTGACGTTGACGACACATGCGGGGGAAGCCGGGATCGATTGCGTTCCGCAGATGTGCGCGGTCATCGAAGCGTGGGCGAAGGAACAGGGCGCGCAGTTCACGGCGGCGGAAGGCCGGCGCGGGTGGGCGCGCGCGCTTGCGAAGCAGGGATACCGCGAACACGCGGTCATTTTCCGTAAGCCTGTAGGGGCCGATTGATGAGCAAGACATCCAAAACGACCACGGAGAACAAGCCCCCGGCATGGGCGCAACCGCTTTTCGAGCGGTCGGCCACGGATGCGATGGGCCTCTACAACAGCGGCGCGGGCGGCAACACCTACATGGGGTCCACCGTTGCGGACCTGTCCGACACGACGATGGCGGGCGTGAACCAGTTGGCGCAGGCGGGTGCGAACTGGAACACGGCGGGTGACAACCCGGTTGGCGGTTCGGCGGCGGCGGCGAACCTCGCCGGCATGGCGTCGGGTGACTATCTCCGCAACGGAAACCCCTATTTCAACACGGCCTTGCAAGGGCAACTGGACGACACCTCGGCACAGGTGCAAAGCGCCTTTTCCGGGGCCGGGCGCTACGGGAGCGGGGCGAATACGGGCGTGCTTGCCAACAAGCTCGGCAACATCCGCAGCGCCGCGCTTTCGGACCAGTTCAACCGCGACACGCAGAACCAGATCACGGCGACGGGGATGCTGGACCAGCAGCGCAACCTCGGGCTGGACCGCGTGCAGCAGAATTTCCAGAACCGACTTTCGGGAGCGGGGGCGACGTTGCAGGCGGGCCAGGTGCTCGACACCCAGTCGCAGGCGAAACTGCTAGATGAAGTGCAGAAGTGGTACGCGGTCGATAACGAGGACTGGAACCGCCTCGCGATGCTCCAGGGGGCGGCAGCGGGATCGGCCGGCAATTACGGCACGCAGAACTCGACGCAACGCACGCCGGTCAATATCGCGGGCGCGCTCGGTTCGATTTTCAGCGGCAAGTCGGACATCCGGTTGAAGGAGGACATCCGCCGCGTCGGCACCTGCAACGGGCTGGGCGTCTACGAGTTCGCCTACACGGGCGAACCGGACCGCTGGCGCGGTATCATGGCGCAGGAATTGCCGCTCGGCTCGGATGCGCTGATCATCGAAGATGATGGCTTCTACGCCGTCGATTACGCAAAGCTCGGGTTTGCTATGGAGAGGGTTTCCTAGATGTCCTTCCTTGACCTTTTCCGGCCCAATGCGATGCCGGGGCAGAACACCGTCGCGCCGATCACGCAGCCAAATGTCGCGATGTTCGGCTCGATGGCCCCTCCGCAACCGACGAACTGGATGCAGGCGCAGCAGTCGATGCAGCCGCCACCGCAGTATCGCAATCTGCCGGTCGGCAGTGGCGATATGTCGGGCCTGAAGGGTTGGGCGATGCCGAAGCCAGACGTGTATATCGGCGGCGGCACGACGGACAGCCCAACGCCGATGGCTATGGGGATGATGAACACCCCGGCACCACAGCCGACTGCCCAGCAGGCCGGGAACCCGCGCCTGTATTCGCCCCGGGCCCCGGCCCCGACTGCGCCGCCATCTCCCGCTTTCATGCCCGGCGCGCAACAATCTTCGCCGTCCGCCCCGTCCGGGCAGGAGACGCAGACGAACTGGATGGCGGCAATCGCGTCCGCGCTCGATACCCTGCCCGCATTGGGCAACCCCGGCGCAAGCGGCGGCGGTGGCAGCGTAGGCGGAGGCATTGCCTCGATGCCGGGTGAGGTATCCTCGCCGGGACAGGGCATTGGGGGCGGAGGCGGCGTGCCGACGAACTGGATGGGCGGTGGCGGCTTGTCGAACCCGCTCCAGCCGACCAACTGGAAACAGCCTAGCCTTTTCGGGGGTAAGTGATGCTCCAAGAGTTTCTCCAGCGCCTTCTGTCCGGGGGCGGTGCACCGGTCCCGAACCGGCTCGGCGCCTATCCGCCCGACATGATGGAAGGCCCCGGCGCGGCCGGGCCGGCGATGCTGGCGTTCCGCAACGCGCTTTCGAACATGTCCGCACCGCCGACGCACCCCATGAACGGGCGCCCCATGCTGGACAACGGGGACGGGTCATACTCGACCGAAGAGTCGATCACCGTTACAGACCCCCGGCTCAACGGTGGGAGGCCGACAAACATTCCATCAATCTGGGGCGGGCGGCGCACCTCATCTGAAGATGAAGCGGTGGGTGAGGCTTTGAGGAGTGGACAGCAGTTCTCCGCATTTGGCTCGATTCCCGAAGCGGTTGAAGCGGCGAAAGCTCGGAGCAACACTCTCGGGGCGGCTACGCCTCACCGGTCTTCCGGCGGCGGCATCTTGGGTGGCCTGGGCGGAATGATCGGTGGTTTGATCAACCCCGGCGGTGCGGGGCGTAACCAGACGATCCAGTGGCTCCAGACGCAGGGCATGGACGAGGGCACGGCGACGCTTATGGCGGGCAACAAGGGCGCGTTGCAGAACTACCTGCTCGACCGCACAAAGGGGGCCGACCCGAAGGCCGCGTTGGAGATCGCCAAGCTGCAACTTGATATTCAGGATCGGTTGAAGCCGAAGCGTGAGACGGTAACGATCAACGGCCGGCTTGTCGACGCGCAGACGGGCGAGGAAATCGCGGCATTCCCGTCCTCCGATGCGCCCACGGTGCAAACAATCTATGACCCGGCGACGGGCATGGAAAAGAAGGTGCAGTGGAACCCCGGAAGCAATTCATGGGAAGAGATCGGCGGTGTGAAGGCACCTTCGGGCACTTCACTGCAAGTCGACCCGACGACGGGCGCGGTCACGTTCCAGCAGGGCCAGAACGTCAAGCCGTTGACCGAAGCGCAGAGCAAGGATGCGGTATTTGCGACCCGTGCGAAAGGCGCACTGCCGCTCATCGACCAGTATGGCGATGCGCTGTCCAGTTTCGGCGAAAACCTCGCCGGCCGTGCGCCGCTGGTCGGCAATTACATGAAGTCGGAACAGTATCAGAAGGCGGAGCAGGCCGGTAAGGAATTTCTCCAGGCAATCCTCCGCAAGGATACCGGAGCGGCCATCACGGAGGGAGAGACACGCGAATATGGCAGTGTCTACCTTCCTCAGCCCGGCGATTCGGCTGGCGTTCTGGCGCAGAAAAAGGCGGCTCGCGCCCGTGCATTGGCGGCGATCGAAGCGGGGATGCCGCCGGCCGCGCTGCTACAGCGTGAGCGGGCATTGGGGAACGCACCGGAAGGCGCGCCCACGCAACCGGGCGGCACGCCGGGCGGCGTAATGGACTATCGCGATTGGCTTGGGGCCGAATAGATGCCGAATATCCGTATGCCGGACGGGCAGGTCGTCTCGTTCCCGGACGATTTCAGCCGGGAACGTATCCAGGGCTTGATCGCGCAGCGCTACCCGCGCGAGACGGCGGAAGCCATCATTGCGTCCGGCAAGCGCACCCCGCCCTCGGAGGAGGCAAGCGAGCCACCGTCGCCCCGCGCGCCTGCCTCGCAAGTGATGGCGGGGTTGTCCAGCGCGGTTGAAGGCGTGCCGATTGCCGGCCCATATCTCCGCAGCGGTGTGGAATCGGCGGCGGCGGGCGCGCTCTCCACGATGACTGGTGAGCCATATGCGGACGTGCGGCAGCGCATGGGGGATATGGCCGACCGTTCGCAGGAAGAATATCCCGTCACCAGCACGATCGGCAAGGTAGGCGGGGCGATCGGCGGGACGCTTCCGATGGTTCTTGCCGCGCCCGGTGCATTCGGTGCCGGCACGGGCGGACTGCTGGTCCGCTCCGGGGCAAGCGCACTTTCCGGGGCAGCGATAGGCGGCGCGGACGCTGCGGTGCGCAGTGGCGGCGATCTGGAAGCCGTGAAGGACGGGACATTGTGGGGCGGCGCGTTTGGCCTCGCCGGTCCTTCCATCGGCGCGTTGGTCGGCAAGGGTGTCCGCGCTGCGGGGGAATGGCTCGGGCCGGGCGTCAGCAAGGCGCAGCGGGCTTTCGGGCAGGCGCTGGGGCGCGATGCGGTGGATGACGTTGCCGCGCGCATGGGCGCGATGGGGCCGGATGCCATGCCGATGGATCTCGGGCCGAACCTCCAGCGGCAGGCGGGTGCGCTCGCCGCTACACCCGGACGTTCTCAGGAGATAGTGCGGTCTGCTATTGGCGCTCGCGATGCGGCGGCCAACAGTCGCATCAACCAGACGGTCGACGCTACCATAGGCCCCGCCCCGTCTCTGCCTCGCATTGAAGCGCAGATTGCCGAGAATATGGCGGCGGTTGGCGAGGAATATGGGAAAGTCTTCGCGAAAGCGCGTCGAGTGGACACTTCGCCCATCGCCAACGAACTGGACAGCGCTGCCGTCAATTTGCGCGGTCCGGCGCAGAAAGCCGCCCGCGAAGTTCGGAAGATGCTGAACATCATCGGGACCGACGAACTAGACCCCAACCCGTATACGCTTTTCCAGACGCGGCAGGCGATCGATGGTCTCATGGCGACGGAGACCAACCCGAAGGCACTCAATCTTCTCGCGACAACCCGCAAGCAGGTAGACAATCGGCTGTCCGCCTCCGTCCCCGGCATCAAGAAGGTCGATGCTCGTTTTCAGGAACTGGCACAGCAGAGGGAAGGCCTCCAGCGTGGCCAGCAGGTGCTGGACAGCGGGCGCACGGCGCCGCGCCCTCCGGAGCTTGCGCGTGAGTTTTCGGAAGGCGCTGTCCCATCCGGCGATATGGTTGGGCCGTCTGCGGTGCCACTGCGCCTGCGTGAAGGAACCCGAGCCGAAATCGATAGGATCATTGGCACCAATGCCAACGACCGCGTAGCCCTCCAGAAATTCATCAAGGGCGAGGGTGATTGGAACCGGGACAGGCTCGTTACGGTCTTTGGGAAAGGCAAGGCTGACAAGCTTATCGGCTTGCTCGATCGCGAGCGTGCCTTTGCCGAGACCAGCAACATCGTGACGCGGAACAGTGAGACGGCAGCTCGGCTTTCTGCGCAAGCGGATGTCGGCGCGGGGTCGTCCCGTTCGCCAGGCGTCATCGAACAGGCCGGCAACTTGAATTTCGGAACGGCCGCGATGCGGATGGGTGACAAATTCATCGGCGGGGCGCGGTCGGCGGCGCAGGAACGCATGAACGAGGAACTGGCCGGGTTGTTGACCTCACGCGATCCGCAGGCGTTGACCCGCGCAATCGGGCTTATCCAGCGCGCGCAGCGCAGGGGCGACATTGGCGCGGAGCGGGCGCGTCAGCTTGTGCAGGCGTTCTCGGTCGGCGGTGCCGTCCCGGTTACGGCGCAGCGGTCACGGTAATTCACGGACCCGGCGCGATAGCAGGGCGAGGACGCCGAATGCGGCGAATGCCCCTACCGCGACGCCGGCCCCGAAGTCTGTTCCGAATCCGGTAAGCAGGTAATGCCATCCCGCCATCAGAGCGGAGGCAACGACGAAGCATATCCCGTAGTAAATTCCGGTGCGGTTCTGATCCATCCGGAAAGCGTAAACACAAACGCTGGGGCCTGTCTACGCCCCTTTCTCCCTATCCCGAGGCATCAATGGCACAAAGCTGGCTTCGATACGCTAATCAGGGCGCGACCCGCCGACTGCCGCTCAACCCGCAACTTGAACAGGCGTTGGGAAGTTTTCTCCCCGAACTCGGCGTCACGATGGAGGTCTTCTCGGGTGGTCAGCCGGGGAAGGGCGAAGGCCCGCGCGTAGGGTCAACACGACATGACCACGGCAACGCGGCCGATGTCTACTTCTACAAAGACGGCCGTCGTCTCGATTGGGGTAGCGATGCCGACCGTCCGGTTTTCGAGGAAGTCGTCAGGCGTGGTCGTGCGGCTGGCGTGACGGGCTTCGGTGCCGGTCCCGGCTATATGGGGCAGGGCGCTATGCACCTTGGTTTCGGCAACCCCGGCGTATGGGGTGCCGGTGGGAAAGGGGCGAACGCTCCTGACTGGCTGCGCGCTGCATACGATGGCACGCCAACCCGCATGGCCAACGCCCACTCGGACATGCCGGACGGCCCAAAGGGGCAGGAGGAATATCGCCCCGTCTTTGGCTCGATGGCTCCGCCCTCACAACCCGCACCGTCGCCAATCCCGCCGGAAGTCGCGCGATACGCAACGGCGGAGGAAAAGAAGGGGCCGGGCGTCCTCTCCAAGTTCCTGTCCTCCCTCGAAACGATGCCCGCCGCGCCGGTAAGCCATTTCCCGGGCGGGCCTTCGGCGGAACAGGCCAACGCGCTTGCCAACGTGCTCAACAAACCAACGGTCGCCGACTTGCTGATGAGCAAGCGCCTGCGCCGCCGCGCATAGGAAACGCCAATGTCGCATATCTACAATTGGGACGTTACGGCGTCGAACAATGCGAACTCGGACGGCGCGATCGATTGGGCCGAGGGCATGTCTCCCGCCAATGTGAACGACAGCGCGCGGGTGATGATGGCCCGCGTGAAAGAGTTCATCATCGACATTGGCGGTTCGAAAGCCGCGACCGGCACGGCGAATGCCATTTCGGTGGCGACGGAAAGCGCGTTCACGGCGCTTGCAAACGGCCTCATTCTTTCCTTTCGGGCGGTTGCGTCGAACACGACGGCAGCCACGCTCAACGTCAACGGGCTCGGCGCAAAGCCCATCCTCAAGGCGACAAGCGCTGGCATCACCGCGCTGGTAGGGCGCGAGATCCAGTCGACGGGGATGTATACCGTGCAGTATTCGACCGCCCTCAATGGCGGTTCCGGCGCATGGCTCATTGTCAACCCGACGAATACGGCGGTTCCTCCCGGCGTCATGGCGGAATTCGGGGGGCTTGCCGCGCCGGAGGGCTGGTTGCTTTGCTACGGGCAGGCGGTTTCGCGCACGACCTATGCGGACCTGTATACGGCGATCGGCACGACATGGGGCGCGGGCGACGGCACGACCACATTCAACCTGCCCGATTACCGGGGCCGGGTGGGCGCGGGCAAGGACGACATGGGCGGCACGTCCGCGAACCGCCTGACCGGGATTTCCGGGAGCCTGGACGGCGACACGCTGGGCGCAACGGGCGGCGCGGAGACGCACACGCTGACCACGGCGCAGATGCCGGCGCACACCCATACCGGAACGACGGACAGTTCCGGGAATCACTCCCATACGGTTGCCTATAACGCCGTAGGCGACGGGTTTGGTTCCAATTTTGGGATGAGCGCCGCCACTGGGGCAAGCACCAAGACAACCTCGACGGCCGGCGCGCATACCCACGATTTCACGTCCGCCAGCACGGGCGACGGCGGCGCGCACCCCAACGTCCAGCCTACCATCATCGTGACAAAAATCATCAAATACTGATGGAACAGTCCCCGAAAACGCCGCAGGCCATTTCTGGCATCACAGACCCGGAGAATGTGCGCGTCCTCCTGTTCATCAATAACCAGTGGGTCCATTGCCCACTGAACGCCTTGCTTAAGCACATCCAGGACCAGATCGACGCGCTCGATGCGCGCGTCACGGTGCTGGAACCCTAAACCAGCCCGACAACCCCAATCGCAACGCGCTGCCTTTCGAGGCGGCCTTTTTCATGGGTGCCGCACTATGGCGATTGCCTATCATACGCATACGTTCGAAATACCCACTGCAACCAATGCGGAGACACAGGCGGGGGTCATCACGGACAAGGTTGTCGTCCCCTCCGGTCTCGCGGCTGCGCTGGCAAGCTATGTCACTTCGACAGCACTGACGACGACGCTTGCCGACTATGCGCTTTCCGCATCGCTTGGCACTGCGGCAACGGAAGACGTGGGCTACTTTGCCACGGCGGCACAGGGCGCGCTGGCGGCCACGGCGGTCCAACCTACCGACATCGGCGTGTCGGTTCAAGCCTATAGCGCCAATCTGGACGAATACGCCGCTGTCAACCCGACAGCAGCCGGGCTGGCCTTGCTGGATGACGTGGATGCCGCTGCCCAACGCACCACGCTCGGCCTCGGCACGATGGCAACGCAGGCGGCAGCGGCTGTGGCAATCACAGGCGGGTCGGTTGCAGGCATCACCGATCTTGCCGTGGCCGATGGTGGCACGGGTGCGAGCGATGCCGCTACCGCGAGGACAAACCTCGGGCTGGTCATTGGCACTGACGTTCAGGCTTATAGCACGCACACGGCAGCGGTAGCCGCACTCGACAAGACGGATGGCAATTTCGTCGTCACGAACGGCACGACCTTCGTCGCGGAAAGCGGTTCGACCGCACGCGATTCACTTGGTCTTGGCACTGCCGCTACCGCCACGATCGGCACGAGCGGGGATACAGTTCCGAAAAACAACACCGCGAATACGTTTGGGGCGCAGCAGATTTTCGGCGGCGGGGTGACCGGCAGCAGCGGCATGGCCACAGCGACCGGCGGCCTTGGAGAGATGAGAGTTCGCAATGCCAGCAACGGCGCTGCGATGATGAGCTTCTTTCTCACGGGTTTGTTCGAAACTTATTTCGGTGTGGACACTGATGGCGTTCTAAAAATCGGTGGGGCGAGCTCAGGGGCAAATGCTTACAAGATTGCGCACGAGGGCCTCTCCAGCTTCGCGTTTCCCGGTGACCTGTCCGTCGCGGGGTCGTTCACGGTAGACGGGTTCGGCATAAGTCTGTCAACACTAGACGCCCGCTATTTGCAAACAAGTGGCGTGTCTGCGTTTGCCGCCACCTTTCTAGACGACGCTGATGCTGCGGCGGTTCGAGCAACGCTCGGCGTTGGAACCGGCACCGGCGATATGGTCGGGTCGAACAACCTCTCCGAACTGACCAATGCGGCCACCGCCCGGTCCAACCTCGGGCTCGGGGCCGCAGCGACCGCCGGGTTTCTCGACGAGGATGCCTTCACGACGGATAGCGCGACCGCTGCCCCTTCACAGCAGAGCACCAAGGCATATGTCGATCACCGCCGCCACGACCGGCCAAGTCGTGCCGACGCGATTGCGAATTTCCATCCGATTACGGCCCCCGATTTCATCCGCACGGCTGGCTATGCCGCTGCGGGCGATGGCGGGGAAGCGCTCTACGAGAAGGCCGTCTCGGAACCGTCGCACGCTGGCAAGCTGTCGATCACGCTCGCGGGCGGCAGCACGGCTTGGTATGAATATGTGCCCGGTCCGGGGGGTATCAACCCGCTCGCGATCGGTGTCGTCATGGGTGCAACGATCGACGTCAACGACGTTGAAAGCCTGACCAATTATGCCGATACGACGGCGCTTGCTGCGGCCACGATTGGCGGGAGCGTCGAGGCGGTCAAGGTCAATGGCGAGCCGTGGCGGAGGATCGACGCGGCTCATCCGAGGCTCGGGCCGGAACTGCTGGTCAACTACGACTTCGCAGTTGATGCAAGTTGGACGAAGGGCACAGGATACACGATATCGGCCGGGGAGGCCCATGCGGCGGCGGGCACGGCGTCCAATCTGCAACAGGCTTATGCATTTGCGGCTGGAACCGCCTATTGGGTCAATTTTACTCTGTCTGACGTGACGGGGGGCACAGTCTCGGCCAGCTTCTTTGGCGGCACGACCGCTACCCCCGTTAATTCGACCGGAACAAACGGTTACAAGAGCGGTGTCGCTGTTGCACTTACCGGCAACACCACATTCAATTTCAACAAGGACGCGGCCTTCGCTGGCGACATCGACAACGTATCGTTGCGGGCACTTCCCGCCGATGCTGTCATGTCAGCGGATGGCGCATGGTGGGCTGCTGCCGACCTTCGCTATGCGCCAGTCGGCACCGGAGCAGTCACCGGCACTGACAGCCGCGCGGCTGTCGTTGCGGCGCAGGCCGTCTCCGAAGCGCTCAAAGTGCCGATCATGTGGCCTTCCGGCGACATTCGTATCGTCGTGCCCAACGGCGCGTCGCAGAAGCTGGTGCAATACGGCGAGTGGGGGCTTCACTGGGGGTCGGCCGGCCGCACGCGCTTCATCCTTGACGACAACCCGGCCTACACCGCGACCGCGCAGACGGGCAACATCTTCATCGCCTCGGCGCAGACGGCCGACTACACGCGCAACAGCCGCAACATCAACCAGAAGTGCATCCTGGAGCACGGTATCGTCATCCAGGGCACCTGGTGGCGCGACATCGAAAAGGGTGGCCGGTCGTGGACCGGCGCCGCGCTCCCTTACCGCTGTCATGCATTATGGCCGACGCATACGCAGACCGTGCGGCTCGATGGTGTCGAAATCATCGACATCATGGGCTTTGCGACGAATACCCGCTCGTGCGGTCAGGTCATCTACACGAAGTCGAGGCTTAACCGGATTGCCGGTGACGGCTTCCGCGCCGAGGATTGCGACAACGTACAGATATTCGGCAACTACGGTCTACATGTCGATGACAACGTGGTTGCACTTCCCGACTTGGACGACCTACCGAACTACGCCGGGCCGCGTCGTGCTGGCGCCAGCGTCACGGGCAACGTGTTCGAAAGCTGCCGTGGGCTACTTGTTCTTGGTCCGGCTGCGCTCGACATCAGCCATAACATCCTGCGCCGGATGTATGCCGGCGGAATTGCCGCCTACACGCAGGCGTCCGACGTGTCGGATCGTGGTGAAGGCGGTTTCCGCACAGTGACGATCTCGCACAATCTCATTGAGGATACGCTGAAGGAAAGCGATCTCGCCGACCCGCCGGACGGAACATGGGATGCGGCAGATGCCTACGCGCTCAGCATTCGCGGCGGAACCCCGGCAACGCCTACGGGCGAAGGGACGGGCACGCCTGCGACCTTGCCGTGGGCGTCCACAACCCAGGCATGGGGCGCGATGCACGTCCAGGACATGACCGGGGCGGACGCCGTTGCAGGCTATCGTGGAACCGGCTTGCAGTGCGTGAACAACACGCTCATCCGGACGCACCAGGGTGGGTCTTACTACTCCTGCATGGGCTACGGAAAGCGGTTCACGCGGTGGGGTTTCGACAACCCTGCCATCGGTGATACCGAATTTGCTCTTGGTGGCATTCAGTTGCGCGGCGACTTCAACGGCGCGCGTGTTGCGGGGAACTTCATCAAAGGCTTCCCTCTCGGGGCTGGCATCTACCTGGCGCGCACGACCATCAACATGGCGTTCCGCAATACGACGATCGCCGGGAACACGATCATCAACGTCCGCCACGGCCTCGATTGCGATGCTAGTTCCACGCAATATCAGGGGATTTCCATCGTCGGCAACGACATCGATGTCGATCCCTATCGCATCCAGCCGGAGCGCGCGGCGGGCAACAAGTGGACGGGTGGTTTCACCGGCGCAGCGCCGGCCTGCATTCACCTGTCCTTCCTGCGCGGTCTATATATCGCAGGCAATAAATTCAAGAACGCGGCGAACCCGTGGACGTTGGAGGGCGGCGCGATCGAAGCCATCCAATACAACACGCTTCGCGACAATATCGGCTATGTCGACATCGGAACGGGGTCTTCGGTCACGACCACGGACAGCAAGTTCCGCGGCCTTGGGCGCATTCCGTTTGCCGGCCCGATGATGACCTATCGCATTCAGGATCTGGACCCCGCCAGCGGCACGTTCGGGCAGGACGCGGCAGGAATGCTGACGTATTCGGTGGCTATGCCAACGTCGGGGAAATACGTGGTCGGGCATCTGATCACGACGAACGCGGGAATTTATCTCCGCTACCTGACCGGCGATGCCCATGTCCTGAATACGGACTGGAAGCTGATGTAGGCTAAAGCGCGAAGCCGGCCAAAATTGCGCCGATCACCGCAAACGCGACAATGCCAAGGATAACGGCTTTCGTGCTTCGGGACAGGGCTTCGCCCTTCCACACAGCCCTGTCTCGCGCGAGTTCGTCCATTCATCCTCTCCGTTACGGCAAGCCTAATAGTTCGGCGGAATCGGCTGGCCCAACTTCAGCATCACCAGCAGCACAGCCACCAGCACAAACGCACCTACAATGCCGAGTGCCGCAGTTCCGATATCTTTCCACATACCGCGCGAGCCTAGACCGGCTCTCGCCCGACTTCAACACATAAGGAATCGAACATGGAACTGACGGCAGACATGCTGCGCAGGATTTCCAAGGGCAAGCCGAAGGCCGAGAACGTCGCGTCGATCGTCTCGGCGGTGAACGCGCACGGCCAGCGGTTCGGCCTGGACCAGCCGCACCGGCTCGCGCACTTCCTCTCGCAGCTCGCCCACGAGAGCGGCGGATTCTTCTATGATCGGGAGATCGCATCCGGCGCGGCCTACGAAGGGCGCAAGGATCTCGGCAACACGAAGCCAGGCGACGGCAAGCGGTTCAAGGGCCGCGGACCTATCCAGATCACCGGCCGGGCGAACTATCGCGACTTCACGAAATGGGCGCGCAAGTTTGATGCGTCGGCGCCCGACTTCGAGGCGAACCCGGAAGCGGTGAACACCGACCCGTGGGAGGGCCTTGGCCCGATCTGGTATTGGGACGACGGCAACCCGACCGGCAAGACGCTCAACACCTATGCCGACAAGAACAACCTCGAGATGATCACCCGGCGCATCAACGGCGGGGTGAACGGGCTGGACGACCGGATGGACTATTACGACCGCGCCGCGCTGGCGCTGCTCGGCTATCCGACCAATGCGATCCCGTCATTCCAGGTCGATGCGAAGCGCCGCGGCGACTATAAGGGAGAGCTCGACGGCAAGACCGGGCCGCAGACCCGTGCCGCGCTGCATATCTCGCTGGTCCGCATGACCGACAAGGCGTTCCGCGAGGATGTCGCAGTCGCGCCCGTGGTCGAGGAAAAGCCCGTCGCCGTGCCGGTCAATGAACTCGAGAAGCCCTGGTATAAGTCGCCAGAGGTGTTGATCCCGACCGTGACGCCTGTCCTTCCGGGCCTCGCCGGGTTCGACTGGCGGGTAATGATCGTCGCCATCCTCGTCGGCGCAGGCTTCGCCGGCTACCTCATCTGGCGCCGCAGCAACATGAAGGCGAAGCAGGAAGCCAAGGTCGACGCGATCAAGGAACGGGGGCTGTCATGATCGGCTGGCTCTTGGACGCCATTCCCCTCTGGATATGGGTCATTGCCGCTGTAGCCGTCGCATTTGGCGCGTGGCGCGTGTTGGGCACGCGCGGGCTGTTGGGTGCCATCGCGGGGCTAGGCGCGTTCCTGGCCTATCGCACGGGCCGGGAAACGGGTGGGGCTGATGCTCTCCAGAAACAGAAACGAGCCGACGAAAAGGCGGTGAAGGACCATGACAAGATCGCTGCGGACACCGATCGCATGTCTGATGATCAGCTTGACGCTTCCAATGCTCCTTGGCTGCGTAAGCGCGGGCGCTGATATCTGGTGCAAGACGAACGATCCGCGCCGGCCGACAGAGGCCGAATACGCGGCGATGGATCGGCAGTCGAAAGAACAGATGCGCACCCACAACGCTTTTGGTGCCGCCCGATGCGGCTGGCGCCCATAAGCAAGCGGGCCGACGTGCTGTTCGAGCAGCGCGCCGACCCTGACCGACAGCGATCGTGTGGGACCGCCGAAGGCTGAAACGACAATCTGCCTCGCTGGTTTCTTTTCCGTGAAGCGCCTCACACCGGGGAGCGTTTCAAACGCAGTGCAGACGAAAGGTCCGGGGCTTTGATAGAACGGA
>JBAYVY010000009.1:0-23689 GCA_041674345.1 Phycisphaeraceae bacterium
CAGAAGCAGTTCATCAACAAGTATCGCGCGGGACAACGGTCGAAACAGGCCCACGGGCGCGAGTTGTTGCTCAATCGCTTCATCGAAAACGAGACGATCGAGAATACGCATGAAGCGGGCGTGATGGGTTTCAAACTTCCCCCGGCCCCGCGCAGCGGCGATCAGGTGATCGTCGCGCACAACATCTCGGCCAAGTACGACGATCGGACGTTGTTCGAGCAGGTCACGATGACGATTCAGCGAGGTCAGCGCATCGGCGTGATCGGGCCGAACGGTTGCGGCAAATCGACGCTGATTCGGACGATGCTGGGCATGCGTGAAACCGACAGCGGCAAGGTGAAACTGGGGGCGAGCGTGTCGGTGGGCTATTACCATCAGACGCACGAGCATCTGCCGGACGAACTGACGCCGGTGGGATATTTGAAGCGGTTTTTCAAGAGCGAAGGGGAGCAGCGGGCGCGTGATCTGGCGGGGGCGTTCGGTTTCAGCGGGATCGACCAGGACAAGCCGCTGGGCGTGTTGAGCGGCGGGGAACGGACGCGCACGGTGCTGGCCGGGTTGATGGTGGGGGGGCACAATCTGCTGGTGCTGGACGAGCCGAGCAATCATTTGGATATTCCGTCGTCGGAGCGGCTGGAGGAATCGTTGCAGCAATTCGACGGAACGCTGCTGTTGATTACACACGACCGGATGTTGCTGGAGGACACGGTGAATGAGTTGTTGGTTTTCGAGGAGGCGGGGAAGGACAAACTTCCGGGGGTGCGGCATTTTGCGGGAACGTATCGGGAGTATGTGGAACAATGCAAGCGTGAGGAGGGGAAGCGGACGCAGGCGGCGGCGAAGCGGGAAGTGACCGTCGCTAAGCCGCAAGCGGCGGAAGCGGTTCCGTCTCCGCGCAAGTCCAACGCGAAGCGCAACACGCGGTGGGGCCACCTGTCGCGCAAGGAATTGGAGCAGCGGATCGCTTCGCTGGAAAAGCGACGGGCGGAACTGGACGCGATCCTGGCGGACGTGGATTTGTACCGCGACCCGGCCAGGGCGAAATCGACTCAGGCGGATCGGAAAAAAACGCAGGAAGAATTATCGCCGCTGGAGGAAGAATGGCTTCGTCGGGCGGAGGAAGAGGGCGGGATGTGACGGCAATGTCTCATAAAGTGGTGTAAGAATTGCATTTAGATCAATCAAACAGCCGCCTCAAAAAAATGAAATTAATCGCGTGTTAGCCCTTGATTTCTCAAAACGGCGTTGTAGAATAATGAGCGTTGGAGCAAATGCTCCACTTAACCTCGCCCCCGGAAGCCCGTGTCGTTGGAGTTCTCCAACGGCGCGGGTTTTTTTTATGGGGGTGATTGAGGGAGTAAGGGAGTAAGGGAGTAAGGGATTGAGGGAAAAAGGTAGAGCCGCACTCTTCCCTTACTCCCTCAATCCCTTCCCCCCAAACCAAGGCGGCCGCCCCTTTCGGGGCGGCCGCGGTTCGATCCGCGTGACTGGTAAGCCGAATTCTGTTCCCGCCCCCCCGGAAGCAAGCTTCCGGGGGGCGGGGGCGACCATTCCTCTACGTTCGCCGTTGCCGACGAACTTGAGCAACCTACCCGTTGCGGTGATCTTTCGATCAGAAGCCGGACTGCTCCTGGGGGCCGCAACTGTTTGGTCTTGCACGCGGTGGGGTTTGCCGTGCCCGTCTTCTCACGAAGCCGGCGGTGCGCTCTTACCGCACCGTTTCACCCTTGCCTGTGGAGGCCGGGGCCTCCCATCGGCGGTCTGTTCTCTGTGGCACTGTCCCTAAGCTCGCGCCCGGTGGGCGTTACCCACCACCGTGTCCGGCCGTGTTCGGACTTTCCTCCCGGTGGAACGGTTTCCTTTCGGACCTGCCCCACCCGGCGATCGCCTCCGTCACGCGGTCACTTCCATTATAGTATCGAATAGTGAGGAGTGGATAGCGAGTAGGGCCCTCTGAAAAACCCCATCCGCATCGCGGGGAGTGGGAACGGTTGGCCTCGCCGATCGTGGCGACCTGGTCGATGTCACCGGCTTGCCCCGCCTCGCCGACACGCTGCGCGACAGAGGCGCGAGCCAAGCCGATCTCGATCTGTTCAACTGGAAAAACTGGCGCCGCGTCCTGCAAGCCACATGGAAGTGATTACGCTCCCACCCCTCCAAGCCGGACCTGAGTCTTTTAATCCGGGGGCGAAGGCCCGGGTTCCGAAACACGTCCCCGTTTCATTGCCGAAATGAACCCGCCCCCAGCCGCTCGCGGCTTAGCGAAGCCCAAAACAGAAGATTCACCACAGAGGGCCACGGAGGAAGCAAACTGGCTACGGTTCCCGCTTGTTCGCTCGTTCCAGTAAAGTAATAATCAGGGCCGCATCGCTTTTCAATCGGTCTTCGTCTGGTCGAATAACCCAGTATTGCGTCTTCAATTGCGACCTTTCGGCGGGACTGAAACGCTCCTGAAGCCAACGGTCGAGTAGTCGCTGCAATGCCCGTTCCGATGAGCCGCCACTTTCAAGTAAAAGAGCTGTTCCATTGGTCGTCGGATATAGAGCCCCAAGATCCCAGCGGCCAGGCGTTGGCGATCCGATATGTCCATCAACCGTAAAACTCAGTTTCGTTCCACGAACGTCCTCAAATTGGAATCCAATGCTTCCACCGTCACGCCAACGAAGAAGTTGGACCAACTCCAAGGGCGGCTGCATAACGATATCAGAAGTAATCTCAATAGACTCATCGGAGGCTGCCTTGCTCATCTCAGGGGTACCGCAGCCGGCCAGAACAAACAGCAACCATGCGAACATGATGCCCTGCATCGCCAGTTGTTCCATAGTCACTCGTGCATCACACATTGATAGTTAGATGCCCCAGACGCCCAAAGGTTCCCACCGATTGCACAGTGAACGGATGGTATCAAGATAAATTATCAGCAAAACACCATCTGTTCTGTCTTCCTTCCTCCGTGGCTCCTCGTGGCCCTCCGTGATGAATCATTCATTTTTGAGTTTCGGGTTTCGAGTTTGATTCGTCATTCGAGTTTCGTCATTCGTCATTAACCCTTCGCCGTTTCCCCGATCCCCCGGAACTTCTCATATCGCCGCTTCAGCAGGTTTTCGATTTTGTAGCGCTTCAGGTCGCGCAGGTTTTTGATGATCCATTCCTCGACGCTGACGGTGGCATCCGCCGGGGCGCGGTGCGCTCCGCCCATGGGTTCTTCGATCACTTCATCGACCACGCCAAGCTTGAGGTTGTCTTTCGCGGTCAGGTGAAGTTGCTCCGCGGAGGCGGCGGCTTCGGCGCCGGTCTTCCATAAAATCGCCGCACAACCTTCGGGGCTGATGACCGAGTACCACGCATATTGCATCATGGCGATGCGGTCGCCGATGCCGATGCCCAACGCCCCGCCCGATCCACCTTCACCAATCACCACGCACGCAATCGGCGTTTTCAATCTCGACATCTCGCGCAGGTTCATCGCGATCGCCTCGGCTTGTCCTCGCTCCTCCGCCCCGATGCCGGGGTATGCGCCGGGCGTGTCGATGAATGTGACGATGGGCAGTTCATATTTCTCCGCCAGTTTCATCTTCGCCAGCGCCTTGCGATAACCCTCCGGGTGGGCGCAGCCGAAGTGACAGGCGATTTTTTCCTTCGTGTCGCGCCCCTTGTTGTGGGCGACGATCAGGCACTTGTGCGGCCCGATGCGACCGAAGCCGGTGATGATCGCCGGGTCGTCGCCGTAACGCCGGTCGCCGTGCAGTTCGCAAAAATCTTTCACAAATCCCCGAATGTAATCAATCGCCTGCGGCCTTCCGGGGTGACGAGCCACCTGCACCGTCTGCCAGGCGTTGAGTTTCGCATATGTCTTTTTCAGCAGTGATTGATGCGATTGCCGCAGCTTATCGACTTCGTCGGCGTAACCGGCTCCCGCTTTTTCGCTGTTTTTTTCCAGTTCGCCGATCTGCTTTTCCAGCTCGATCAGCGGCTTCTCAAAGTCAAGCTGGTACGTTCCACTGTATATCGTGCCGTTGGCCATAATTCGTATCCCTCGCCCGCGATCGCTCCCACTATCGCGGGCCGGCTGGTAATCCATTAGCATACGTTGATTCGCTGCCTGACGACAACCTCGGAATAGGCCTTGCGGCCTGCGGCTTGCGGACGATGACGCAAACCGCATCCCGCATCCCGCATCCCGCATCCCGCAAGCCGCAAGGCGCAACCCGCAAGGCGCAACGATGCTCGACCCGTCCATTCAACAACTGCTCATCGTCGGTCCCGGTCTGCTCGGCGGGTCCATCGGGTTGGCGCTGCGCGAACAGGGCTTCGCCGGGAAAATCGTCGGCTTCTCCCGCCGGCCCGCCACGATCCAAACCGCCCTCGACCGCCATTGCATCGACGAGGCGACCGCCGACCTGCCCGCCGCCGCCGCCGCCAGCGACTTGATCGTTCTCGCCACGCCGGTGCAGACGTTGTGCAAGTTGATCCAACAGTTCGCCGGAGTTGATCTTCCGGGGGTCATTACCGATGTGGGTTCGACCAAGCGGTCCATCGTCGCCTGTGCGGAGCGGCATCTGAAAAACCCCGCGAATTTCGTCGGCTCGCACCCGATGGCCGGCAGCGAACAGCATGGCCCGCAATCCGCCGACCCCCGCCTGTTCGCTGGCAAACCCGTCGTACTCACGCCGTGCGACAACACGAACACGCACGCCATCACCGTGGTCGAATCGCTGTGGGCGACGCTGGGCATGCGCGTGTTCCGCATGTCCGCCGATGAACATGATCACACCGTCGCCCGCGTCAGTCATTTGCCTCATGCGATCAGCGTCGCGCTCATGCTCCTCACCGGTCGCGCCCCCGGAAGTTCTTCCAGGGGATTGGACATCGCATCGACGGGGTTGCGTGATGTGACGCGCCTGGCGGGCGGCGACGCCGATGTGTGGGCGGAAATCTTCCTCGACAACGCCGCGGCGATGAAAGATACATTCGCCGAATACGAATCACTGCTGAATCAACTGCATCAACTGATCGACCGAGGCGACCGGGCCGCCCTGGTGCGATTGCTCAACGAAGCGGGCGAAATACGCAGGAATTGGCTTTGTGGACACTGACAGAAATGTTTCTTGTTAAGGATGCCAAACGATGAAATACGAACTGGGATTTCTCGGCGGGGGCAACATGGCCGAGGCGATCATCCGCGGCGCGATCAACGCCAGGGTGCTTTCACCGCAATCCATCATCGTCGCCGACCCGGTGGAGGCGCGGCGCGATGTGCTGGCCGCGCTCGGCGTGAACGTCACCGCCGACAACGCGCAGGTCATCGTGCAGGCGGATCGCATCGTGCTGGCCGTCAAACCGCAGATGCTTTCGCAACTGGCCGATGCGCTGGCGAAGATCGACGCGGCGAAACAGAGCATCATCAGCATCATGGCGGGCATCACGATCGCGAAAATCCAGCGGTTGACGGCCCCCGGAAATGAAGCGGCGAGGATTTGCCGCGTCATGCCGAATACGCCGCTGATGATTGGGCAGGGCATGAGTGCCGTGTGTGCAGGCCCCGGCGCGACGCGCGCCGATGTCGATTTCGCCGTGCAACTGTTCGCAAGCTCCGGCAGGGCGGTGGTCGTCGATGAATCGCAAATGGACGCGGTGACGGCGGTGTCCGGCTCCGGACCGGCATATGTGTTTTATCTGGCCGAGGCGATGACCGAAGCGGCGACGAAACTCGGCCTGCCCCCCGACATCGCCCGTACTTTGGTGCAACAGACGATCACCGGCGCGGCGGCCCTCATGCAGCGATCGGAACATGAACCGGCTGAACTTCGCCGCCGCGTCACCAGCCCCGGCGGAACCACGCAGGCGGCAATTGAGCATTTCGACGTGAAACAAGTGCGGGCGTCGATTGTCGAATCGCTGGGCAAGGCGGAAGCGCGAAGCAGGGAACTGGGGGAATAAGAAGGATTCTTCTCACAGAGGACGCGAGCCACAAAGACACAGAGAAAACCGGAAAGGCGGAAATACGAATCAAAATTTCTTTCTCGCCTTGTGACTCTGTGGCTCTGCGCCCTTTGTGATAATTCCCTTTTTTGTTGCGCTTCGCATTAATCGAAATACGCGCCCCAGAGGACTTTCAGGCGGTTGATTTCGGCGGGGTCGATTTTCTTCTTGTCGGACCAGATCGCCAGTTTCAGCGCGTCGTGTGCGGGGCTGGGCTGATCGCGCAACATGCTGACATCCTCGAGGGCGGTGCGCATCAGCGTGATGGCGCGGTCGGTGGCCATGTTCAAATTGCCGATGATTTCACTGAGCAATTGCTGCTGCGATTGACCGGGCGTGTGCGGCTTCCAGCAGTCGTAGTCGGTGGGCAACGCGATGAGGGCGTAGGCGATTTCGGCTTCACGAGCGAGTTTGGCTTCGGGCATGACGGTCATGCCGATGAGGTCGCCGCCCCAAGCGCGGTGCATGTTCGACTCGGCTTTGGTCGAGAATTGCGGGCCTTCCATGCAGACGTAGGTCGCGTGATCGTGGACATGCACGCCGCCCCCGGAAGCGGACATGCGACCGGCGGCGGCGAGCAGCCACTGGCGCATGACCGGACAAAACGGCTCGGCGAACTCGGTGTGAACCGCCGCGTGATCGAAGAAGGTGTTGTCGCGTTTGTAAGTTTTGTCGATGACCTGATCGGCGACGGCCAGTTCGCCGGGGTGGATGTTTTCACGCAACGAACCGACGGCCCCGGAGGCGATGATGTGCGTGACGCCGAGCGACTTGAGTGCGTAGATGTTGGCGCGGTAGGGGACTTGGGAGGGGTTGAAGACGTGGCCGATGCCGTGGCGCTGGCAGATGACCAGATCAACGCCGTGCCATTGGGTGGTTAGCAGGGGAGCGGAGGGTTTGCCGAAGGGGGTGGTGAGGTCGCCCCCGGAAGTTGTAGTGCCGCCGCCGGAAGTTTTGATACCGAGCGCGTCGCCCAGGCCGCTGCCGCCGATGATGCCGATGCGAAGGTTAGTCATGCGGGGATTCTAGCAGATACGGGGCGACAGTCTTACTCCTCTCCCCCAAGTGGGAAGAGGTTGGGTGAGGGGGATGAGCGCAAGACACGTCATGGGTGAGTTTGGAGGCGTGGCGTGATCCAGCGATCTACCCTCACCCCAACCCTCTCCCTGCAAGGGAGAGGGGGTAAGCACAGCGCCATGATGTGATCGATTCGTTAACCGATGGGAACCGGCAGATGATCGTCTTTTAGGGCGAGGATATATCCCTCGACGGCTTCCCGGATGTTGACGATGGCCAAGCCACGGGTTTCGCCTTGCGAAACACAGCCGGGCAGACTGGGACATTCAGCGACCCAAAAGCCATCTTCACCACGATAAACAATGACCTGACGCATGACTAAAGTGTAGCCGTAGTGGGTGACGGGTCAAGTGGATTGATTGGGCTTGTCGTTGCTTTGTGACAAGTTCTCCGGAACGAATCGCCAGTCCGAGATGCTTTCTGGAAAGGTGTTGCCGTGAGAATAAAGTTCGAGTGTACTTGCGAGCCCATCCTCAAAGAAGAGGACACTCCCTCCACCATACTGAATCTGAGTACTCTCAATGTACGGACTGACGGGTGAGACACGAAAGGATGTGCGAGGCATATCTGAGGGCACACGAAGTGATGTGAACGACCCCTTGCCTGTGAACTCACGCGCAACGGCCTGAACGTGTGAATGCTGTGCCCGTACAGCCGAATCCGGCGAGTTGCGGGCGATCCAAGCAAGAACATCACGTTCCAAAGGGGTGAATTCCATGTTGGTCCACATGCTATCTTCTCCGAAGAAAATGCACCAGTTTTTCACATTTTCGACAGTGCGATCAGTTGTTCGATGGTCAGTTGTTCGGGGCGGGCGGTGGGGGGGGGGATGTTGCGGTGTGTATTACGGCAGGTTCATCAGAAATGTATGCGGCGTAATCACGGCGATCCCCCGAAACGGATGAAGCGCGAGCAGGTCGCCATCACCGCTGAGGATGTGAGTTGCCCCGCCGCTGGCGGCCAGTTCCAGAAACTTGTTGTCCCCGGGGTCTCGGCAATCCGTGATGACCTGTGTTACTTCAACCTGTTCCGCCTCCCGTACCAGCGCGACAAGAAACTCCAAACGCATGTCTTTCGGAACATATGAATCGAACCGGGGTCGCCGAAGTACCTCATCCAGTTCCGCGACCGTTTGCTCGGATACCAGCAGTTTCCCCCGTGACACCGCGGCGTCGAACGCCCGGCGCGGCACGGATCGGGGCAGCAACATGGCGCTGACGGCGATGTTGGTGTCGATGACGATTCGTATTTCATTCATCGCGCAACATCGACTCCAGCTTTTCCGGGGTCAGGCCGCGTGCCTCGGCGTATCGACCGATTTCGTCCATGATCTGGTTCAAAGATCGCGCCGAACGATCCGTCAACTCTCGCAGACGGATGCTGAGCAGCAGTTGCAGTTTACGCCGGTCCTCGGCGGACGCGCCGGCAAACGCCCGTGCCGCGTCCGCATCGACTTGGAGAGAAATGGTGGTTGTCGGCATGTTTTACTCGCTTTCCAGCATCCGCGGATGTCAACGCATTATATCGCTCCAGAACGCGGCGAGTAAGCGAAAATATGCAGCGGTTGCCGGTATCCAACAATCCAATTATCGGATTTTCGACAACGCGATCAGTTGTTCGATGGTCAGTTGTTCGGGGCGGGCACTCGGTTCGATGCCGGGGGGGAACGGGGAATCGCGTCCGAGTGTCGAACCGATTTGTTTGCGGCGGTGTTGGAAGAGTTGTTGTACCAGTCGCATCAGGGCGGGGAGGTTATCGGTGAGCGGCTGCGGGCGACGTTCGAGCAATACCACGGCGGAATCGACCTGGGGGCGGGGCCAGAAGCAGGCGGGGTTGAGCGTGGTGAGGCGCTCGGCGGTGCAGGTGGCTTGGATGATGATGGAGAGGGGGCCGTAGTCTTTGCCGGATGAAGCGACCAGGCGATCCGCCACCTCATGCTGCACCATGATGATGGCGCGTCGCATGTTGGGATGATCGGCGCACAACGTGGCGAGCAGGGGGGAGGCGATGTTGTAGGGAAGATTGGCGACGAGCACAAAGTGGGAAGTGGGAAGGCGGAAGTCGGAAGTAAGAGATGCGACCACCGCGGGATTCAGGGTGTGTTTGGATTCGAGGACGTCGGCTTCGATGAGTGTGAAGTTGGGATGGTGGCCGAGGCGTTCGCGCAGAATCGCGCACATATCGCGGTCGATTTCAACGGCTGTCACATGCGTGCCGGCTTCCAGTAATGCTTCGGTGAGGACGCCGGTGCCGGGGCCGACTTCGAGGATGCGGCCCCCGCCCCCGCCCCCGCCTCCGCCCCCGGAAGTCGGGTCGGAAGCGACCTGTGCGGCTTGGATGATGAGTGCGAGTTTGTTTTGATCGACGAGGAAGTTCTGGCCGAAGCGTTTGCGGGGGTGCAGGCCGCGCTCGGCGAGAAGGGCCTTGATGGTGGAAAGCGTTTGGGGCACACCGATGCTCGGTTAGCGTGGGGACCAGGGTTTGCGTGGGCCGGCGGATGGACCGCGGGCGAATTTGGATTTCTGGGCGGCGCGTTTTTTGCGTTGTTCGTCCATGTAGGCCGCGAGTTGGGCCTGTAATTGCTTGATGTATTCGCTGATGAGGCGGACAACTTCGTCAGCGTCTTTTCGCAGGTCGGTCAGATGCACGGGTTTGAAATACTTCTGATCGGCGCAGAGGCCCAGGTCGTCGATCAGTTCGTTGATGCAGCCGTGCGAGCGGTGCATACAGGCGATCATGGTTTTCCAGTTGTCAGCATCATCATGCGCCTCTGCGATTTTGTTGGTCACCGCGAGAGCCGCCCGCTTCATCTGCGGCACCAGCACATATTTTTCATCCGGCGGGAGCTTGGTCGTCAGTGTGAAAATGCGATGACGGAAGTTTTTGGCTGCCTGGTAAACTTCAAGGTCTTCAAAGTTGATTGCCATAATGTGCCTCGGAAGGCCCGCGTCTCGGAAGACGCGGCTGATAAAGAGTGATGCGGCCCGCATCAGTTATTACAGACCCACGATGTTGAAACCCGCATCGACGTGGATGATTTCGCCGGTGACGCCGCTGCTCATATCGCTGAGCAGATACACGGCGGTGTTGCCGACTTCCTCGCCGTCGATGTTGCGTTTGAGCGCGGCTTTTTTGGCCTGGTGATCGAACATTTCGCTGATGCCTCCGACGGCCATCGCGGCGAGCGTTCGCAGAGGCCCGCCGCTGATGCTGTTCACACGAATTTTTTTTTCGCCCAGTTCGTAAGCGAGATAGCGGGTGGTGTGTTCGAGGGCGGCTTTGGCGATGCCCATGATGTTGTAACCGGGAATGACTTTTTCCCCGCCATAGTAGCTCATCGAGATGATGCTGCCGCCGCTGGGCATCAGGTCGTGTTTGACGACTTGTTGCGACATGGCCAGCAGCGTGTAAGCGCTGATGTCCAGGGCCTGCGTCCATGCGGCGCGGGTGGTTTTATGGAAGTTGCCGAGCTGGAGGAATTGTCGGTCGGCGAAGGCGATGGAATGGACGATGAAGTTGATGGAGCCGAAGTCGGCTTTGAGTTTGGCGAACACGGCTTCGAGGTCTTCGTCCTTGGCCGCGTCGCAAGCCATGACCCAGGGGTTTTTGACGCCGAGTTCCTCGACGGCCCCTCGCACGCGGCGTTCCATCTTGTCACCGGGCAGATTGGTGAAGGCGCAGGTTGCTCCGTGAGCGAGCAGTTGTTTGGTGATGAACCAAGCGTAGCTGCGTTCGTTGGCGATGCCGAAAACGATGCCCTTTTTGCCGTCCATGAGTCCCATGATGATCTCCAGTGTGAAGCGAAACCATCAGGGTAGCGGCGGGGCGAGGATGGGACAAGCGGGAGGGATTTTTGATTTGTGAATTGAGATTTGTGATTTGGAAACGGCACCACCGGCGATGTCCGCTGATGATACCGCTGTTATAAATCACAAATCCAAAATCACAAATCGTTCATCGCGCCTGCGGCGGATTGCTGAAACCGGGGATGCGGTTGGGTTCGCGTTTGACGGGGCGTTGGGGGAGGACGATTTTCTGACGTTCGGGGGTGAGGCGGGCGAGCAGTTCGTCGGAAGGGTAATACGGATGGCGGAAGTTGCCCCATGACGGGCCGTAACGATAGACGATGATTCGGCGTTCGCCGGGATTGACGCGCTTGGCCGAGCCGTGACAGATGGCATCGACGAAAAGCAGGGCGTCACCGGCGTTGAGGTGGACTTCGATGGCGGCTTCCATGCCGTCGGCGCTGCACGCCTCACCGGTTTTCATGGCATGGATGTCGAATTGGGGGTGGCGGATGTTGGCCTTGTGGGAACCGGGGATGACCATGGTCGCGCCGTCGCCGGGGCCGATGTCGTTCAGCGCCATGAGGATGTTGATTTGTCCGCAGTGGAAGTGGCCGTTGTGATAGCGGAACTGTGTGCGTTTGGTGCCTTCGTGCCCGCCGGAGTGGATGCCGATGGCTTCGCCGGGGCCTCGGACGTTGGCGAAGTTTTCGTCGATGAACAGGGGGCCGTGGTGGTAGTCGAAGGTTTCTTTTCCACCGACGAAGTGTTTGACCAGTTCGATCCAGTGGGGGTGGTCGATGAGTTGCTCGAAGGGTTGGCCGGCTTCGTAGATTTGCTGGAGGTTGACGCCGTCTTTGCCGCCGAAGGTGTGGGCGTGGACGCCGCCGACCCATTCACCGTGCTTCAGCGGCGGGGCGAGATGGATGATGCGGTCGATGCCATCGTTGATCTGTCGCAGATGATCGGGCGCGATGGCGTTTTTGAGGACGACGTAGCCGCGCAGGTCGAAGAGATATTCCTGCATCGGATCAACGGCGAGCGGGGTTGTCGCGGGCGAGTTTCCGGGGGCGGGGGCGGCGGTGAGGGTGTCGGGTGTCATGGGGATTGCTCCGTAAGTGTGATTGAGGCACTTGTAACTGAACTGTTTCAAAATGCGATTTCAACACAAGAGGACACAGAGTTCACAGAAGTGAAAACCGAGGAAAACAGATTAAAAATCCCTCTCTGTGTACTCCGTGCCCTCTTGTTGAAATCTCTTTTCGGTTTTTGCGAAAGTTCACTTGTAAGAAGAATATCGTGCGGTTAACCGGAAATCGTCTGGCAAAATCGCATGAAGTTCCGGTATCATCAGGTTATGGCCAAGGCGAGGAAAAATCTGAACACCATTCCGCCGCTGGGATTGCGTGTATGGAGCGGTCGGGCGGGGGGGATGCCTGTGGCGCATCGGCACGGCGATCTGGAATTGAATTTTATTTTAAGCGGGCGGATGACGTATCTGGTCGGTTCGTCGATGGTGGCGTTGCCGCCGGGCCGGTTGTGCGCGATCTGGGGGGCGGCTCCGCATCAGATGGTGCGGACGGATGAGCCGGTGCGGGCGCTGTGGGTGACGGTGCCGCTGGATGAGGTGATGGCGTGGCGGTTGCCGGAGGCATGGATGGGGATGTTGTTGAAGCGGGGCATCGTGGCGGATGCGAAACCGATGGCGGGGGATGAGGAACTGTTGCAGCGATGGGCCGGGGATTTGAAGCGGGGTGACGCGGCCCGGCGGCGCATTGTGCAACTGGAACTGGAAGCAAGATTGCGTCGAATGGCGCTGGCGGGCGACGTGAGGCGGCGATCAAAGTCGCGGGCGGCGACCGACGATGCGGGTAGTCCTTCTTCGCGGGCGGTGCGTTTGATGGCTGGTTACATCGCGGCACATTTTCGGCAGGACGTGAGCGTCGAACAGATCGCCGGGCATGTGGGGCTTCACCCGAACTATGCGATGAGTTTGTTCCGCAAACAGACGGGGCTGACGTTGAATCAATATCTGACCCGATCGCGCGTCGCCGAGGCGCAGCGGCTGCTGATGTCGTCGCGGCGACCGGTTCTCGACATCGCGTACAACAGCGGTTTCGGATCGGTCAGCCGATTTTTCGAGGCGTTTGGGCGGCACGTCGGCTGCTCGCCGCGACGGTTCCGGGGGCGGATGAGTCCATCCGGCCCCTCCGAATCGGGGGGCTGAACAGGACGCCGCATCCATTTGAATACGGGTTTTACCGTGTAAAATTGCTTGACTAATATTCTATTTTCGTCGAATATAGAATCATGGCCAGACCCTATCGAACACGGGATGATGAGCGGGATGTTTTTCGGGCGTTGGCGCATCCGGTGCGGCGGCGGATGATCGCGGCTTCGCTGGATCGTTCCGTTTCATTCGATCAGTTGCAACAACTGACTCGGCGCAGCCGCGCCACGGTCGCGTCGCATTTGCGGATTCTGCGTGAAGCGCGATTGTTCCTCGCCACGCGCGACGGCAAGGCCGTTTCCTATCGTGCCCGCCGGCAAACGCTTCGCGCCTGCCACCAATGGCTGACGGAGATGACGCATGTCGCCGACCGAGGGTAGCGAGTAGTGAGTAGTGAGTAGCGGCCGGCCCATGACGTGGGAACGGCCCGACACGCCGGTTCACACGACCCGCCGCACTACTCGCCACTCGCTACCCGATTCGGCAAGCCACGGGTTATCCAAAACTCATGTCTGAATAGAAAGTCGCGTCATCGTTGATCGCGACTGGGGCCGCGTCTGGTGCTGCGTCCGGGCTTGACAGGTCGCCGCGCGTCGGTACGCTTGTCACATGGCTACCTATTCTGACAAGATCGTCGCCGACGCGATCACCTTTGATGATGTGCTGCTGCTGCCCGCCCGGAGTGATTTTCTTCCGGCGGACACCGACGTGCGGACCCGCCTGACGCGGCGTATCACGCTCAACATCCCCCTGATTTCCAGCCCGATGGACACCGTCACCGAAGCGGCGCTGGCCATCGCACTGGCGCAGGAAGGCGGCCTGGGCATCATCCATAAAAACATGACCATCGAGCAGCAACTGCGAGAAGTCACCAAGGTCAAGCGCTCGGCCAACGGCGTGATCGTCGATCCGCAGGTGATGTCGCCCGACCAGCCGATCGCGCTGGCGCGGCAGTTGATGCGCGACTACAACATTTCCGGCCTGCCCATCACCGAAGACGGCAAACCCCGCGGCAAAGTGGTCGGCATCCTGACCCGCCGCGACCTGATGTTCACCGAGGCGGCCAACACCAGCCGGACCATCGCCGACGTGATGACCAGCAAGGATTTGGTCACCGGCCCGGTCGATTCGACGCTCGAACAGGCCGAGCAGGTGCTGAACAAGAACAAGGTGGAAAAGCTGCTGCTGGTGGATAAGGACATGCGACTGCACGGCCTGATTACGATGCGTGACATTGTGAAGTTGCAGCAATTTCCTCATGCCTGCCGCGACAGTCGGGGCCGGTTGCGCGTCGGGGCGGCGGTCGGTGTGCATCAGTATGATCGGGTCCGTGCATTGATCGAAGCCGACGTGGACGTGCTGGTGGTCGATACGGCCCACGGACATTCCAACAACGTCATCGAGACGGTGCGGAAGATCAAATCGGAGTTCGACATTGACGTGATCGCGGGCAACGTGGCGACGCAGACCGGGGCGAAGGATTTGATCGACGCGGGGGCCGACGCGGTGAAAGTGGGCATCGGGCCTGGGTCGATCTGTACGACGCGCGTGGTGTCGGGCGTGGGCGTGCCGCAGATCACAGCGGTGATGGAAGCGGTCGCGGTGGCCGAGGCGCTCGATGTGCCGGTGATCGCCGACGGCGGGATTCGTCATTCGGGCGACATCACCAAGGCGATCGCCGCCGGTGCGTCGTGCGTGATGCTCGGCTCGTTGTTCGCGGGTTTGGATGAATCGCCCGGCGAGATGGTGATTCACAAGGGCCGGCGATACAAGAGCTATCGCGGCATGGGATCGGCGGGCGCGATGATGAGCGGCTCGGCGGATCGGTATCGGCAGGCGGGCGTGACCGAGGCGCGCAAGTTCGTGCCGGAGGGCGTCGAGGGGCGTGTGCCGTATCGCGGGCCGCTGAGCGATTTCGTGTACCAGATTGTCGGCGGGCTGCGATCGGGCATGGGCTACTGCGGCACCCGCGGCATCGAGGAACTGCGACACGACGCCCGGTTCTGTCGCATTTCGTCGGCGTCACTGATCGAGTCGCACCCGCACAACATCGCCATCACCAAGGAAAGCCCGAACTACACGGTGGAATATCCGTCGGAAGAATAAGCCCGCTGATAATCTGGGGAATCTGACGCAGTGTGTGTCGCGGGCGATCCCCCCAATGTGAGACGGCACATTGATTTTCGGTTACTTTTCGCCGGTTGTCGTATTTGCCGCGAAATGAAGCGACAAAACAGTGGGAAAATATTTGACAAGTGCGATCAACGTGATATCTTTAGGGAGACTGAGTGATGGGACGAAAGAGAGAGACCCCCCCTTCACGCAAGTTGATAGTCTGATAGGGACCGAGAGAGGTTTTCTATTGAGCTATCCGTTGTGCATCATGGTCAAGGCCGGGCGGAATGTTGTTCGCCTTGACCGCGGGTGAAGTCGGCTAAATCCAGGCCGACACGTGCCTCCCAGAGCCGCCCGGTAAAGGTGGCGGAAGGGCACGAAACGATTTTCTCTCTCTCTCTACACCAGCCGCCCGCGTTGCTTCCTAACCGAACAGCGCGGGTTTTCTCATGGCGGGAAGCCGCATACCCTTCACCACGTTCGCGGCATATCCCCCCCAACTCTTGTATCATGCCCCCCATGCTCGATCCGCATCGTCAACAGCGTCTTCAGCAATTCGTCGCCTGGTGCAAACAGCACATCACCGGCGACGAAAAAGGCGAAGCCCAAATCTTCCTCGACCGCCTCTTCCAGGCCTTCGGCCAACCGGGATGCAAAGACGTCGGCGGAACCCCGAAAGCCGTATCCGCAAAACCCGCGGAGGAATTTTTTGAAATCTTTACAATCTATTCTTGGCTCTGCAGGCCTCGTAGGTTAATATCAAAAATCATGTTCGCGGTTTGTTTGCCGCGACATGCCGGAATCAAATAACCACACTCAATTGTTCGCTGCCATATGAAATCATTGGAATTATTCGTAGGGGCGGGTGGCTTGGCGATAGGAACGGCGCAAGCGGGACTGCAACACCAAGTCGTCATCGAATGGGATCACAACGCCTGCAATACCTTGCGGCGAAACCACGACTTCGGCGTGGAACACGTTCGCGATTGGCACATCGTCGAAGGCGATGTACGCGACTATGATTTCGCCCAACATCAAGGCAAAGTGGATGTGGTCGTTGGCGGACCTCCCTGCCAGCCGTTTTCCCTCGGTGGGAAACATCGCGGGCAACACGATGATCGCAATATGTTCCCACAGGCGATTCGCGCCGTTCGTGAAATCATGCCAAAGGCCTTCATCGTGGAGAATGTGAAGGGACTTCTTCGGCAAAACTTCGCCAATTATTACAGCTACATCATCCATCAATTGGCGTTCCCCACCGTCACGTCAAAAGGCGACGAAGAGTGGCCGGATCATATGGCTCGCCTTGAAAAGCTGAAAACGGGCGGGCGAAAGCCGAGGGAAACCCGCTACAACATCGTGTATCAATTGCTGAACGCGGCGGATTATGGCGTTCCACAATGCCGGGAAAGAGTTCTGATCGTCGGGGTTCGCGCCGACCTTGGTGTGGAATTCAGTTTCCCCCATCCGACGCACGGCCAAGATGCCCTGCTTTATGACAAATGGGTCAGTGGCGAGTATTGGGAGCGACACCGAATCGCCAAATGCAAACGTTCAACGATGCCCGCTTCCCTGCGCCATCGGGTGGAACGGTTGGCCTGCCTGACGCCGTCAATGATGGGCCAATCTTGGCGGACGGTTCGTGACGCCATTCACGATCTTCCCCGCATCGGCATGGGCCAGACTTCCCGTCAAGTCGCCAATCACTATTTGAATCCCGGCGCTCGTAGCTATGCTGGTCACACCGGGAGTCCTTGGGATGAACCGGCAAAAGCATTGAAAGCTGGCGATCATGGCGTACCCGGCGGCGAAAACACATTGCGCCTTGACGATGGATCGGTGCGGTATTTTTCCGTGCGGGAATGCGCCCGATTGCAGGCGTTTCCCGATGATTGGGCTTTCTCCGGATCATGGACGGAAAGCATGCGGCAGCTTGGCAACGCGGTTCCGGTGAAGTTGGCCGAGGTCGTGGCGTCTCGGCTGGTCGATGTCATCAGGCCGGTCGTGGGGCTGGCGGATTCGCTGGCGCAGGCTCTGCGGGGTTCGTACCACCAAGTTATCGTTTGACGGTTTTCAGCCAAGCCGTGTTCAACAATTTGGTCCAGAAAGCTCTGTCACTTTCAAGTAGCGAAAGGAAGTGTTTTTGAATGTCGGCATTCACCGACTCAACCGTATAGCCGCGTCGGGATGTTTGCCCTTTTGCCCATCCGCGGCCCCCATGGAGTACATCCCACTTTGAGAGTTCCGTCCGGGCTTTGTCACCATGTTTGCCGAAGCCCTGACAAATCCCGGTTTCCTTATTCCACACAGGGTGGTACAACGCGATGAGGAATGACTCGGCGGTCATTTGCCATCCGCTTTCTGTCGCAAGATAACGGCAGAAAAAGTCGGCGAGGTCCAAATTATCCGCGATTTCGATATTGTCGCGGTGCTTGTGAAGTCGCCTCGAAATACCCTTGCCTTGTTCGCGGGGCGTAATGGTGTGCAGTTCGTCGGGATCCCCCTTGCCTACATAAATTGGGCATTCCGTTCCACTGATTGGAGCGTAAGCGGGGTACTTGCCTCGGTAGTAGATCGCGTATATCCCCGCTCCATAGAAATCTTGAATCTTCGCAAGGGGTATAAGTGGTAACGATTCCAACTCTCGCCCAATCAGCCGGCCAATAGTGGCGGGGGCGAACAATTCGATGCGACCCACTGGTTGACGTACCGGGTCCAACTCATCAAGCATGTCATCCAAACGCCGTATCGCGGTGTGCATGGTTTTCACCAGCCCCGTGTTGGCCTGCCCACGGCGATGGGCCACTTCTCCCATATTTTCGGGTATCTGCTTGAGGAACGCCTTGAGTATCTTGGTGAAGTTCGCCAGATCGAAGGTATGATCGCTTTTATCAGTGTTCGCCATACCCGCTATGATCGGAGATTCTCTGGCGTAGTCAACCATGGACACACTCAGCCCCCAGGAACGCAGTCGCATCATGTCATTGGTGCGCGGCAAAAACACCCAGCCGGAATTGATCGTTCGACGTTTGATACATCGGCTTGGTTATCGTTACCGGCTGCACGTCCGCGATTTGCCCGGTTGTCCCGATTTGGTTTTTCCATCCCGCCGCGCGGTGATTTTTGTTCATGGTTGCTTTTGGCACCGACACGCTTGCGGCAATGGCCGGCGCTTGCCCAAATCACGAACCGCGTGGTGGCGAATCAAATTGGGAAAAAACCGACAACGTGATCGGAGTCAACGACTCAAACTCCGACGGCGAGGATGGCGGGTGTTGGTTCTGTGGGAATGCCAGTTGGGCGATGTCGAGTGGTTATCCGAACGCATTAGTTGTTTTTTGAATTGATTATTGGAGTTGCCGGGGCGCAGCCCGTTGAAGGATGCCCATGCGGCGCTCGACGCGGCGGTGTTGAAGGCCTACGGCTTTTCCGCCCAAAAAGATTTGCTGGGGCAACTACTGGCATTGAATCTGGCGGTGGCCGGGCGGATCGCCGACGGTCAGCCGGTGACGGGGCCGGGTGTGCCTGAGGGATATGGGGATGCCGCGGAGTTGGTGAGCGATGATTGCATTCAGCCATAAGCGGCGGAATGTTCGGAACCGCGTTCGCTGATTTTGCACAATGGCCGGGGCCACCCGATTTTACAGCCGATTACCGGTAGTGCTTGTCCGCGAAATCAGGGCGAATCCCCGATCAGAAATCCGCAAAATTATCTTGACGAAGCCCCTGTCGTGGTATAAGTTTGTAGTGGTTGCAAAGCGCCCCTGTGCAACTGTGTGAAACTGCCCCCTAGTTTCCTCAGCCGGGCGACGGAAGTAGAGAGCCGTCGCCATGGGAAGTCGCGAGAGAGTTGGCTGGTTGTGATTTGAGAGGGAATGGCTGGGGTACGGAGAGAGAAACATCTGTTTCTCTCTCTTTTTCATTGCCCCAATCCATCATCGCATCCCCCCGGGCATCGCCATCCATCACGCGTAATTCCCATGCCGGTCCAGCAGTTCGATCAGCCATTGATAGGTCCGCCAGCTCACGCCCGGCGGAACCGAATGGTCCGAATGATAAGCGTAGCCCCGATTCGTCATGCCCGACGCCAGCTTGCTCCGCACTTCGTGTTCCAACGCCTCACGATCATTGCGGCAGGCCACCGTCATGTCGATGTTCCCGAAGAACGACAACCGGTCCCCGTACCGCGGCGCCAGCAGCCGCACGTCCATGTTCGCCTTGGCCTCCATCGGTTGGAGGCAGTCGTAGCCGTTCTCCACGAACGCATCGACCAGCGGTCTCACGTCGCCGTCGGTGTGGTAAATGAACTTCAGGCCGTGGCTGTGCGCCAATCGCACCAGACGCTGATGATCGCGCTGAATCAGTTGCCGGTACATGTCCGGCGAAAAGAACGGCCCGTGGTTGTAGCCCACATCGCCGAACACCCAGATCGCGTCGGCGCGCAGGCCGGTGTCCAGCGCCAGTCGCCATTCCTTGATGAGCAGGTCGGTGTAAGTCGCCGACATGTCCGCGACCCACTCCTGCTCCTGCGCCATGGCCATCAGCAACACTTCATCGCCGACCAGTTGCCTCATCGCCTCGAACGATTCGACGCCGTTGAGCGTGCAGAACTTCTCGGCGTGATCCATCGCCTTCCATCGCGGCAGCCATTGCGACTTGCCCGGCGCGATGCTTGGCTCGGCCGCCAGCAGGGCGGGTTTGTAAATCGTGTACCACTTGTCCGGCCCGTCGCAGCCGAACGCGATATGCTCCGGCGTACCCCAACGATCCTTCCACACCCGCTTGACCTGGCCCATGTCGTCACGAACCACCTTCGTCTGCGCGTCTTCCTCCAGCACCTGCTCGCTGCCGGGAAACGGCCGGGGCCATGCGAACACGATGCCCTCCACGTCGCTTCCCAAACGGCGCAACGCCGCCTCGCCATCGCCTTCAAATCCTTCGCCGTTCCATCGGGCGATCGTCTCCGGCCAGTAACCGTCGTGACGCGGTATCCGGTCATGGTCCCGCCGCTCCAACATGCGTGTCATGCGTTCGCGGCTGGTCAACTGCGCTGCGGTCGTCGCACCCATCGTTTTTTCCTTCTGAAAGTCAACTCCCACGCACCGCGTCAGTCTTCCGCGATGGGTGGCATGAATTGACATCACCGGTCGCTCGCGGACATAATTATTCGCCAAAATATCCTGATTCACAATTGCATGGTTTGGTAAAAAGTGGTCCAGAATGAAACTTCATCTCCGTGTACCGTTTGCCGGCTGACGCTGGACGCCCCGCCCCGGGTGGCGTTCGCCGCGGTGGGCGTGCATGGCTTGCGGACCCGGCGAGACAGCTATGTGCTGCCCGACCTGTGGGCGATCCATCTGTATTTGCGGCCCGCGCGTTTCACGCTGCCTGGTCACGATTACCAGCTTCAGCCCGGTGATGTGTCGCTCACCCCGCGAGGCCGGCGATCCGTTTACCAGTGGCAGGGAACCTGCGAATTGCTCTGCGCCCATTTTCGCGTCCCCAAACATGCCGCCGGGCCTGGCCGGGTGATGCCGGTGGTCGCATCGGTCAGCGACGATCTGGGCCGGTGGCGCGACCGGATGGAAGCGATCATCGCCGCCCGCTGTTCGCCCAAGGCGAATGCCGTGTTGTGGACCTTGCTGTGGGAATTGCACGAACGCGCCGTCCGGGGCGATGCGTCGGTCGATCCGGCCCTCGAACGCGCCACGCAATGGATCGAACTGCATCTGAACAAGTCGTTCCGCATCAGCGACCTGGCGCGGGCCGTCGGAGTTTCACACACCTATCTGGGCCGGTTGTTCCGCATCCATCACCGCGCGTCGATCATCGGATACGTTCGCACGCGCCGGGCCGAACGCGCCCGCCACTTGCTCGAACACACCACGCAACCAGCCAAGGCGATCGCCTCGCTGGTCGCCATGCCCGATCTTCAGCGATTGAACAAGCTCCTCCGTCGCGCCTACGGCCACGGCCCCCGTTGGTTTCGATAGCCGCCGATCACAGCAGTTGGCGCTGCTGGATCGACAGGTAGCGGTTGATGACCCGCACCGTCAGCGTGCGCGGGTCGGCTTCCGTCACGTTCACCGATGATTTGATCAGTCGCAGCACATCGGCGTCGCGCTCGGCGAGCAGTTGGCCGGCGGCGAGCGTGGCGTACAGTCCCTCGCTTCGCACCGGCGTCGCGCCGGCGACCTTCGCCATCAATCCGTCTCGCAATCCCACGACCACCACCACGTGCCGCCGGGAAATCAGCCGCATCCGCTCGGCCAGTTCCGACGCCAGTTGCGGGTCGTTGAAGTCGGTGAACACGAACACCAGCGCGCGGTGGCTCTGACGCCGCCGCAATGTTTGCACCAGCGCGGTGTACGAGGTGAACACGCCCTTCGGCTGCAAATCGACCAGCGATTGCATCAGAAGCTGCCGCGACGCATCGCTGTTGCCCGGTTTGATGACCGTCGCCACCCGGTCGGCGAACGTCACCAGCCCCACGCGGTCGCCGTGACGCATCGACGTATCGGCCAGCATCACCGCCGCGTCGATCATCCGGTCCAGCGTCGTCATCGCCCCCGCCGGGTTGCCCATCATCCGCCCGAAGTCGATGCACAGCAGCACATCCCGGCTGCGTTCGGCGTGATACAGATTCGTCACCGGCTTCATCCGCCGCGCCGTCGCCTTCCAGTTGACATCGCGGAACTGATCGTCCGGCAGATAGTCGCGCAGTTGCTCGAATTCGCGCCCCGTGCCGATCTGTCGCTGGCGATGCACACCCAGTTGCATCAGCGCCCGGCTCCGCTGCAACTGCTGATATTCGGTGAGCTGCCGCAGGTCGGGGTACACCGTCATCGCCTGCCGTTCGCCCGCCGCCCATCGCCGCACACCCAGCCGGTGCCGGCTCGACACATCCATCGTCATCGGCGAAAACTCAACGCTCCCGCGCCGGCGCGGCGTCACCTTCAACCCGATCGTCACCGTTTCCAGCGGTTCGACAAACACATCCGCCCCGTCATCCAATCCCGCGATGCTTCGGGGCCACGGCTGGCGCAGCCGCACCAACACGCCGCGCTTGCCCCGGTTGGTAATGACGAACTCCAGCGTCGATTCCCGGTCGATTTGCAATCGCGCCGGCCAGCGCCGTTCCACGCTGATCTCCGCTTGTTTGAACGACGCGCCTTCCAGCACACACAGCCCGATCACCATCGCATCGAACAACAGCGCGGCGTAAAGCAGCTCCGGCCGCGCCGCGCCGGCGAGACACAACACCGCCCCCGCGATCAGCAACATCAACGTGGTTCGTCCGGGTACGATCATCGCGGCACTTCGATTTTGTCCAGGATGGATCGCAGTACGCCCGCCGGTGTTTCACCGCTGATTTCCGCCTCGGCGGTCATCACGATGCGGTGGCCCAGCACCGGCTCGGCCATCGCCACCACGTCGTCCGGCGTCACGAAATCACGACTGTGAATCAGCGCCCTCGCCTTGGCCGCCTGAAGCAGGTAAATCGAACCGCGCGGCCCGGCCCCCATCACCAACGCCTCATGCTTGCGCGTCGCCAGTACCACCTGCAACACATACCGCATCACACCCGGCTCCACACGCACCCCCGGAAGGGCTTGCGCGATCGTCTGTAATTCCGCGACGGTCAGCACCGGCTTGATCGCGTCGGTGATTTGTTCATCCGGCGCCTGGCCCCGGTGAATGCGGTCGAGGATGCGCATCTCCGCCTCGGCGTCGGGGTAATCCACGCGGATTTTCAGCATGAAACGATCCTGCTGCGCTTCGGGCAAGGGGTACGTGCCCTCGAACTCGATGGGATTTTGCGTGGCGAACACGGTGAAAATCGGCGAAAGCTCGCGGCGGTCGCCGTCGATCGTGGCGTGACGCTCGCTCATCGCCTCCAACAGCGCGGCCTGCGTTTTGGCCGGGGCGCGGTTGATTTCGTCCGCCAGCAGCAGGTCGGTGAAAATCGGGCCTGGACGGAGTTTGAAGTTCTGTTCGCGCAGGTCGAACACGTTGGTGCCGGTGATGTCGGAAGGCATCAGGTCGGGCGTGAACTGGATGCGCTTCATGCGGGCGTGCAGCGCGGCCGACAGGGCGCGAACGGTCAGTGTTTTCGCCGTGCCGGGCACGCCTTCGAGCAACACGTGGCCCCGCGCCAGCAGCGCGACCATGATCTGTTCGATCATGGCGTCCTGGCCGATGATGATTTTGGCGACCTCGGCTGCGACGGCCTTGAGGCGGTCGGCGGCCCGCGACAGTTCGGGGGCGGCGGGGGCGGGCGAAGCGACGGGTGACGCGGCGGTCGGGGTGTCGGTGGTGATGTCGGGTGTGTCGTTCACTGGGGTAGTTCCCTGCAAAGTTGGGTGGTCCGGGCGAGTAGTTCCATCAGTTGGCGATCCGTCGCATGGCGGCGACCGTGTTCGGTTTTCCCTCGCAGCAAATCCAAATCGCGCGTCACCGCGTCCCACCGGCCCGCGGCCCGCGCGGAACGTGCCGCCAG
>JBAYVY010000010.1:0-23624 GCA_041674345.1 Phycisphaeraceae bacterium
ATGAAGCGGCCCATGCCGGGGTGGTACATCGCGTTTGCGGATGGCGCAGCGATGCTGGCAAACAGTAATGCGACTGTGGCGATGACGAGTGAGCGAATCTTCATGGCTGGCTCCTGAAAGGGGATTCCGGTTGTTTGTAAGAATTTGCTGGTTGTCCCATCGGCGTGAGGGGTTGCGGCATTCGCGGCACCAATGGTTGTGGCGGCTGGATGCCCAGACCGGGGGTGAGGGTGTGCCGATCACTATGGCCCTTCGCGGTAAATGGCGGTGAAGTAGAGGATGGTCGCGGTTTGCTTGTCGTAATCCGCCGAGTCCAGGAAAATCGAGTCGGGATGCCGGTCGTCGGGAATCGCTTCGCCCACCCTGACGGTGTGCAGCACTGAATGATGCCTGAGCGTTACGGTGCCGTTTTCATGCACCTCGAACAGTTCGACATCGGTCACTTTGTCACGGGGCGCACGCGGCGTCAGCGTGACTTTGTTCTCCACATGCCCGATTGTGAATGGCAATTTGGGACTAAGTTCGTTTAGGTGTTTTTCAAATGTTGCCCTGTCCCCTTTGATCCAGTCTGTATCGCTGGACGTTTTGCTATTTGCGATTTCGCCACTGCCCGCACAGGACATCACGGAAATCGTAGCGAGTAGTAAAATAGCTCGAAATATATGCATTTTCATTTTTGCATGCTGCTTGGCGTTCCATCAACCGGAACAATAACTCCATTGGATCGTACATTTGAATCGAACACGATTTGAATTTCCCAACCCGGTTGAACGAGGTAGCGCGGCACTTCAATTTCAACATCGGTACTCGTGCCGGGATCAATCGCGTCAGGTACTCCGGCACCTTCGGACATACGTTCAACCGGTTTCCATATCCCTGAGACTAGGCGTTCAAAAGCCACACAGTGTTGCGGGATTCTCACCGGCGAAATGGTGTGATCGGTTCGATCAGACCAAAAGCGATATACGGACGGTGATTTGTTGGTCAGTACTCCCTTTGCAATCCAGCCCGGAATACCCTTTTCGATTCCGCCAGGTTTTTGGGCTTCCCATTTAATGGAGGTGATTGTCAGATCGATACCTGTAGGACCGTCGTCTGGATCGACTCCGATTGTGGCGCAACCCACGAGATGAAAAACGAAAAGAAGCAATAACCCCAATCCCATTTTGCGTGTTCTTGTTTTCATATTACGGCCTATGGTTAGGATTGTCCCATGTATGTCGCCCCGTATCGTCGAGTTTGGCTACAGATGCTTTGACAGCCGCCAACAACGCGGGCTGCATTTTCGCGCGAAATGCACTCAAAGCAGCTTCTTTGCAATCTTCTTCGGTTGGATATCGATTCCCTTTCAATGCGGTCTCCAACTCATCCGCCAATGGCTTACCCGTGGTATTTGCCCAAGCAATATAGTCATTAACATGATCTTGTTCCGCGCGTTTGACCCATTGCTCAACCCGCCGATCCGTGTAACCCGCATACATGTATATTTCATTTATCAAAGTGAGCTTCGATTCAGACAATGTCCAGCATTCGGCGTCTTTCTTGCATGTATACTTGCCGTACAGCCGCGGTATCGTAACAGCGAGTGTGTCCAGAGGAGCCGCACGCGGCCATTGAATTCCACCTTTATATGATTTTATCCGCAATGGCGGATTCCCATCTTGGCGAGTAACCTTTGTCTCCCCATTCGTCCAAACAACGGTTCCCATTGGATCCACGAGCGTTGTGGGATTGCTCCGCACATATTGATACAAATTCATTCCATCCGCGTATTGGCTGGCGCTGCCTGTGTGGCCGATGTGCGATGACGTGGGGCCGAACATGCCGCCCGGACCCGGATCGCGGTTGGCGAAGGCGGAACTGGTGATACTGAAACTGACCGCCAACGCGATGGCGAGAAGGAACAGGGGTTTCGTGAAAAAAATCCGGTATTTCATGGTCGTGTCTCCGGTGGGTTGTGGGATGCGTCAGGGTTGAAGTCCAAAGGGGTTGGCGGGATCGAACGGCGCGGGTGGTCCAATTGGTGCGGGCGGCATGCCCACGTTCGGTTGCGGCGGCTGCGGAATGGGCGGTTGAAAGTGCTGTGCGGTTCGTTGCCTGCTCGCCCGGTTCATGGCGTTGATGCGTTCGAGTTCCGCGAACGGATCGGAGCGGCGATTCACCGGCGAACGATTATCGGGAAACACATCGACGGGATCGACGAAGGGAATAGGGGCTTGCGTTGCGAGTATCCACTGCTGTTGTCCGATCGGATTGCGCGGATCGATTTTTCGACTTTGGGCGAAGGCGGTTTCCGCTTCCGCGAATCGCCGGTGGTCCATCAGACACCATGCGCGGTTCTGAAGAAACACGCCCAGTTCTTCTTTGGCGGACATGGATTGGAGATACCAGCCCTGTTTGATTTCCGCATCGGAGATCGGGGCGGGCCAGCGGCGATAGTAGGAATCGGGATGATTATCGAAACGGGGGTTGGTGCCTTCGATATTGAATTTTTCGCCGGTGCGGGGGTCTTCCCAGCGGGCGAAGATGTGCGTCTTGGCGGGAACGAGTTTCGTGGGGTAGCCCAGTCGTCGGCCGATGGCGACGTACATGACGGGCATGGAGGCGCAGGTTCCGCCGTTGGCGTCGTCGATCATGCCGTGGATGAAAGCGTTGCGTGAATCGGAGAAATCGGAGTTCCGCGCGCCGCGGTCGTTGTAGTGGATGTCGAAGTCTTGCTGGAGGACTGAAATGAGCAGCAACACGCGGAATTGCGCTTCGGAGTTTTTGAATTTTTCAGGGTGTTGGCGAAAATCCCACAAACTCTGGTCGGTCCAATACCGCACGCGCCGGGCGTATTCATCCAGCCGGGCCAGGGATTTTTCAACATCCAGATTACCAGCCCCCGCCCCCGGAAGTGGTCTCGGAAGTGGTCCCGGCAGGTTCGTCGCACACAGCAGGTTCATGCGGGCGATATCCACCTTGTCCAATTCGTTCGTCGGCAAAGCAAGCAATTCGTTCAGTGTGCGGGGCGCGAGACTGAACGCGGCACGAAGCGGCGTCGAATCGCGGTATCCGGCGGCGGTGATGTCGGGGCTTGGCGGCACGGTGCGGGATGAAGGAACGGATTGCATCACCGCAATGGCGATGAAAATGCCGATGGCGATGAGCAATGCGATCCGAAGAAGTCGCTTGTTCATTGCTTGCCGAACTTTTTGAACGCCTCGGTCCACGGAAACCCCAGATAAGAGTGAAATCGAACCGGGGGCGATTATCAACCCCGACGGGAGGGAATGTCGATGAGAAAGCGGCGGTTCATCGGTAAATTAAAGGTAAATGTGTTTGGTGCGATTCGCTTCACGCCAGTTGCATCGCACCCTGGAAAACTTGTTCGACGTGCAACACGACCGCGGCGTGGGGGGTGCCGTGTTGGGGGTCGAGCCAGGTTTGGAGATGGTCGAACTCCGGGCCGGTGGTGTGGACGGTGAAGCGCCCCCGGAATTGATACGACTTTTTTTCGTCGGTGATGAACAAGAGCGCCCCCGGAAGTTTGCTTTCAATGTTTTGGCGGGTCTTATGAAAATGCACGTCGGCGATCATGAAGGCGGATTCGCTGTATCGCTGGATTTGGCCGACGTAAATGACATTGGGCTGATGATGGCGGTCCACGGTGGCCAGGACGCAGGGGCCGGCGCGATGTTGCCATGCTTCGACGACCTGCGGGGGCAATGAGGCGATCATGGAATGTTCCGTCGTGCGCGCGGGTGGGTGGGAACCATCGTAACCGATTTGCGGCGCGGCGCGGCTTGATCTAACGTATCGGCTTCACCCCCCACCCCGAACCCCCGGACGAACCCCCGGATCGGAGATTCATCGTGGCCAGCATCACACCGGATTTCGCCGTTCAAAGCTACTGCTTTCGCAACATCAAGGACAACGCCGCCGCGGCGAAGGCCGTGCGGGAGATCGGTCTGAACAAGATCGAGTTGTGCGGCGTGCATTGCGCCTTCGACAAGCCGGAGACATTCGCGTCGGTGATCGACATTTACCGCCAGGCGGGGGTTCAAATCGTCAGCATCGGGGTGGAGGGCATGAACGGCGATGAGGCGGCGATGATCCGGCGGTTTGATTTCGTGAAAGCCGCGGGGGCGAAACACATCTCCGTCAACTTTTCGCCGAACACTTTCGACGCGGTTCATCCGGTCGTGCAGAAGCTGGCTGAAAAGTACGACGTGCGTTGCGGCATTCACAACCACGGCGGATACCACTGGCTGGGCAACAGCGAAATGCTCCGCTATCTGTTCACCCAAGTCGGCGACCGCATCGGCCTGTGCATGGACACCGCGTGGGCGCTGGCGGCCTGGCAAGACCCGGTCAAAATGGTGCAGGAGTTCGGCAAGCGGTTGTGGGCGGTGCATCTGAAGGACTTCGTGTTCCATGGTCCGACCGGCAAGCACGAAGACGTGATCGTCGGCACGGGCAACCTGAAACTCAAGGAGTTCATCGCCGCGCTGAATGAGGCGAATTTCAGCGGGCAGGCCATCATGGAATACGAGGGCGACCCGGAGAATCCGATTCCGACGCTGGGCAAGTGCGTGACCGCGATCCGCGCGGCGCTGTGATGATGTGAATGAACCGAAGTTATTTGAGCGGATGCAGGTTTCGGCGTTGTCGTTCGGCGTTGAGCAGAATGAAGGCGCGCGGCTCGGCCTTGAGGAGTTTCAGCAGTTGCGTGGCGGTGACTCCCCCGCCCCCGGAAGCGCCCCCGGAAGTGGCGGCGGCGGACAGGTCGTAGTCATGTTGCGCGATCATGTCCAGCGCCTCGGCCAGCATCGCGGGGAAATCGGCATGATCGACGTTGAGCGAAATACGCCCGCCCCGCACGCGGCTTCGCCACAGGGGGCTGGGCGAGGCGCGTTCGCAACGCACGTGCAATGCCAGTTCGATGCGCAGGCGGCGAAGCGCGACGTGCAGATTTTCGATCTGGCTGCGGCGTTCGCCGGCCTGTGCGGTCAGGCCGGTCGGCGTGTGGTGGAGAACGATGGCGGTTTGAACTTTATTGCGATGCTGCCCGCCGGGCCCGCCGGCGCGTGTGGGGGTGACGCGGCACTGGGCCTTGAGGGATGCGTCGTCGAGTTCAGCGGGGTGTTGCATGATTTGTGATTTTGGATTTGTGATTTTGGATTTGCGGAAAGGCGTCGGTCGGAGTTTTTAAATCACAACTGAACTTTTGCAAAGTTCGGTTTAAACACAGAGGACACAGAGTCCACAGAGCGAAAAATATGAAAAATACAGCCCGAAAAATCTTCTCCGTGTCCTCTGTGACCTCTGTGTTGAAATATCTTTTCGACTTTTGCAAAACTCCAGTCACAAATCCAAAATCACAAATCACAAATTCCTTTCAGTTGCCGATGGCGCGGAGGGCGATGGTCGCATATGAGCCGCGGGGGAGGGTGAAGCGGATCGTGCGTTTGAAGCGGCGGGCCTTGGTTTGCAATTCGTCGTGGAGCGGGTCGTCGATGCGCAGGTCGGTCGCATCGACGATGAGTTGGCGATTGACCTGATTGAACGCGGGTTTGTCCGCCCCTGGAATGGTCAGTTCGGCGGGGGTGAGATTTTCTTCGTTGAGGATTTTCCCGGCGGCCGGCGCCCAGGGGCCTGTCAGTTCGCTGTCCCGGCCGAGCACGGGCAGGTTCATGTCGAGCAGGCGATGGTCGATGGCGCGGGGCAGCGCCCCCGGAATGGGGAACGTCAGGTCGTTGAACGTGTCGGGCACGGTGAAGGTCGCATCGGGCTGGCACCATTGGACGATCACCTCGCGGGCGATGCGGTTCCATAACCACGACTGATACGCCTCGACACACATCTGCTGCGTGAAATAAGGCAACTCCCGGAAGGCCCCCCGGTAATCGTCTGGGTGATCGGCGAGATATTCAATAACTCCGCGTTCTGGCACCCCCGGAAGTATGGTGAGCATGTCACGCCAAGTTTGGGCGAGACTTCCGGGGGGCCACTTGTCGCGGACGATGCGTTTGAAGAGTTTGACGTTGCGGGTGTCGTTTTTATGCGGCGCGGCGATGAGCAGGCGAAGCGCCTCGGCGAAGTCGCCTTTGCAAAGGTAATGGGCGGCGAATCCTTCGCGGTGACGCGCCGAGCCGAACCGCTGGGAGCCGAAGTAGTTCACAAAACGTAAGGTCGATGAATTGACACGGATGCGATCGACCGCGGCGTCCATGTCGTCGATGGCTTTTCGCGTGAGCGTGCGAAGAACCAGCTCGAAGCGGTTGGCGGCGATGGCGGAGGCGTTGATGGCTTTTTCGCAAAACCCCAGGCGGGCAATCCGCCAGGTGTCGAATTGAAGATGACGAGGCATGGCGATATTGGGGCGGAGCGGGCCGACGGTGATGTGTTGGGTCGTCACGGCCTGCCGGTCTTTCAGACCCGCGGCGCTGACGAGTTTCGGCGGCACGTGCAGGGCGCGAGCGATGGCGTCGCAGGCGTCGGGCGTGGTCATGTCGCGTTTGTCCAGGCGATACATGGCGAAGGGCGCCCCCGGAAGGGGGGCGCTTCTCACGCCATCCAGCCAGGCGGGAGCGAGCTGCTCGATGACGACGAAATCTTCGGGAATGGTCTTGATGGCCATGCCGAATAGTGTAGCGAGTGGAGAGTAGCGAGTAGCGAGTAGTGAATGCCCCTTCCCGCTGCTCGCTGCTCGCTGCTCATCACTGGCGCCTCGCTACTCGCTACGATTCGCGGCGCATGTTACAGTAGGGAAACTTGGCCTGGGATGATTCGGATGTCAGGAAAAAAACATGGAAAATCGCTTTGGAATCAAGGACCTGGTGAACCTGCTGCTGCTGGTGATGATTGTGGTGCTGCTGGGGCTGCAAATGATCCAGAAGGATCGGCAGTGGGTGCTGATGCAGCAGTTGAAAGGCAAGATCGAGTCGCAGAGCAACGATTTAACGAATATCCGGCAGGCGTTGAGCGGCGGCGTGACGATCGGTAATCGGGCGGGGCTTCCGCGGCCGACCGACACGAACGCGACAGGGACGACCCGGCCGGAAACAACCGGGACCGAGCCGGCGACGGACGCGACGGATCCGTTCGCGCGGTTGCGTGAGGGGATGAAGCGGCCGGACTTCGCGATGGGGGACTGGTGCGTGGATGCGTTCGGCAGCGAGATCAACACGCTGACGCCGCTGATTTCAACGGACGCATATGCGAGCATCGTTCAGGGGTTCGTGCAGGAATCGCTGGCGAACCTGGACCCGGAAACGCTGGCGTGGCAGCCGATGCTGGCGGTGAGTTGGAAGCCGGTGGATCACAGCGAGGCCTATTTCGCGTGGCGCAAGCCGGTGGAGCAAAAGCTGCGGGCGGAGGCGGAGGCGGACCCGTCGGTGTACCGGGACGTTTTGGCGACGGTGAAGAAGAGTTTTGAGGATCAGCTAGGCCGGGCTGTGAAGAGCGAGGGCGAGGAGTGGGAGCAGTTGCAGGCGGCGGCGAAGCAGCAGTGGATCGACAAGCGGGTGGATGACGCGCCGGATCGTCCGGTGCCGTTTCAGATCGAGTTTCAGATGCGTCCCGGTGCGGCGTTTTCGGATGGCGTTCCGGTGACGGCATATGATGTGGAGTTCACGTTCAATCTGGTGATGAACCCGAAGATCGCCGCTCCCCGCCAGCGGTCGGCATATGAGGCGATCCAATCGGTGAAAGCGGAGTCGGATGACCGGGTGGTGTTCACGTTCCGTCGTCCGTATTTCCGGGCGTTGGACCTGGCGGCGGAGATGCCGGTGATGCCGGCGCATTTTTACAAACCGGTCGTGGACAGGGATCCCGAACAGTTCAACCGGTCGCGGGGATTGCTGGTGGGTTCGGGGCCTTACATGCTGGAAGACCCCAAGGGCTGGCAGCCCGGCGGGCAGGTGGTGTTGGTGCGGAATCAGCGTTATTGGGGGCCGGCGTCGCCGCTGAACCGGCAGGTGTTCCGGCTGTTCACGCTGGACCAGGCCCGACAGGTGGCGTTTCGCAATGGGGAATTGGACATGTTCGGCGCGTCGCCGGAGCAGTATGTGGACATGCTCAAAGACAAGTCGTTGTCCGGGCGGGCGAACAGCTACGAGTACATGACGCCGTACAACGGGTATCGGTTCATCGCGTGGAACCAACTGGGCGCCGATCACAAGCCGTCGCGTTTCGCCGACCAGCGTGTGCGGCAGGCGTTGACGATGTTGCTGAACCGGCCCCGGATGTTGAAGGACATCATGCGCGGGTACGGGCAGGTGTGCGACGGGCCGTTCAATCCGCTGGGCGAGCAGAACGCGCCGGAGGTGACGCCCTGGCCCTATGACGTGAAGGGTGCGAGGGCGTTGCTGAAAGAAGCGGGATATGAAGACCGCGACGGCGACGGGGTGATCGAGGGTTCCACCGGCCAGCCGTTCCGTTTCAAGCTGACGTATCCGTCGGGGAACGTGAACTACCAGAGCATGGTGTTTTTCGTGAAGGACGCGCTGGCGGAGGGTGGGATCGTGCTGGAGCCGGACCCGTTGGAGTGGTCGGTGATGGTGGACCGGCTGAACAACCACAACTTCGAGGCGATCACGCTGATGTGGACCAGCGGGCCGGAAACGGACATCAACCAGATGTTCCATTCCGACCAGATCAGGCCGGGCGGGGACAATTTCGTGGCGTATCGCAATTCGCGGCTGGATATGCTGATTACGCAGGCGCGTCTGACCGTGGACAAAGACAAGCGTATGGAGATGTGGCGGGAATGTCACCGCATTCTGCACGCGGATCAGCCGTACACGTTCCTGTTCTGGGGCAAGAGTCTGCGATTCGTGGACAAGCGGTTTAAAAACGTCCGCCTGCTGAAAGCGGGACTCACGCCCCGCACCGAGTGGTATGCACCCAAAGCCGAACAACATTGGAAAGAGTAATGGTCGATGGCCGTGGGTCGTTCGGGAAAAGCGATGCCGCGAATGAACGACCCACGATCAACGACTCACGACTCCCGACTCCCATATGACTTCCTACATTATTCGACGACTGCTTCTGATGGTTCCGACGCTGGTGGGCATCACGCTCGTGGTGTTTTTCGTCATGGCGTTGCGGCCAGGCGGGGTGGCGGCGGCGGTGGACCAGATGGAGCGCGGGATGCGCCCGGAGGAAGCGCAGGCGCTCCGCGCCTACTACAACCAGCACTACGGACTGGACAAGCCGCGGTATGTGCAATATCTGCGGTGGCTGAACAACGTCTCGCCCCTGGGTTTTCATCACGATGATTCGTGGACCCTCACCGGTTTCGGGTTCAAGAAGCCGGACCTGGGCGAAAGTTTTCTGCGCAATCAGAAGGTGACATCGCTGGTGGCCGAGGCGTTGCCGGTGACGCTGGTGTTGAATCTCATCACGATTCCGCTGGCGTATTGCATTTCGATCTTCGTGGGCATTTACGCCGGTCGATACCGCGGCAAGTGGTTCGACACGACCAGCAACGTCGTGCTGCTGGGCGCCTGGTCGATCCCGGTCATGTGGACCGGCGTCATGTTCGTCGGATTTTTCGCCAATCGCGACTTCTGCCACTGGTTCCCCACCGGCGGGGTACACGATTCGCTGGCCGGTCAGATGACCTTCCTGCCGCACCTGTTTGAGACCGGCCTGCAACGCGGCTGGCTGTTCGATGCGATGTGGCATCTGGTGCTGCCGGTGTTGTGTCTGTTGTACGGCGCGTTCGCTTACCTGGCCAAGCTGATGCGGTCCAGCGTGCTGGAAAACCTCACCGCCGATTTCGTCCGCACCGCCAGAGCCAAGGGCGTCCGCGAACACGTCATCCTCTTCCAGCACGTCCTGCGCAACAGCTTGCTGCCGCTGATCACCGTCGCCGCCGGGCTGATTCCCTCCCTGCTCGGCGGCTCGCTGATCGTCGAAACCATCTTTTCCATCCACGGCATGGGCAAACTCATGATCGACGCCATCAACCAGCAGGACAACGAAGTGGTCATGTCCGTCACGCTGGTCGCCAGCATCATCAGCTTGGCCAGCTTGATCGTCCGCGACGTTTGCTACGCCATCGCCGATCCGCGCGTCAGCTTTGAATAACCCCCAACGACACCGCCATTATGACGCAAGCATCCGACTCCATTTCGCTGCCGCCGAACAAGGTCGCCCGCGGCAACCCCACCCCCCACTGGCTGGTCGAAGCGCTGTATCGGGCGCTGGGACGGGTCGGCGCGAAATTGGGCGCGGCCTGGGTCGTCGCGCTGCTCGCCGCCGCCGCGTTCGCCCCCCTGCTCGCCAACTCCATGCCCTACGCCGTCAAAATCGACGGCCGGTGGTCCAGCCCCCTGCTCCAACACCTGACCTACGTGGACGTCACGCTGATGGTCGCCTTCATCGCCCTGATGGGATTGTGGTGCTGGCGATCGGGCAGGTTCCTGACCAAACTCGCCCTCTTCAGCGGCCTGGTGACCGCGGCGCTGATCCTGTCGCTCTGGTTTTGCCGCCCGCCCCTGACGGTGTATCACCAGTACCGCGTGTTGCAGGCCGAGCAACAATTGCAGGCCGTGGTCCGGGCGCCGATCCCCTACAGCCCCGCCGACAAACTGTACGATCAGCCCGACATCATTCCGCCGCTGCCGCCCTCGACCACGCACTGGCTGGGCACCGACCGCTTCCGGCAGGACATCGCCAGCCGCATGATCCACGCCTCACGTCTGTCCCTCTCCGTCGGCTTCATCGCCGTCTCCATCAGCGCCGTCATCGGCATCACCCTCGGCGGACTCATGGGCTACTTCGCCGGCGCGATGGATATGTTCGGCCTGCGCCTGGTCGAAATCTTTTCCACCATTCCCCAACTCTACCTCATGCTCGCCATCGTCGCCTTCTTCGGACGCGACATCTACCTCATCATGGTCGTCATCGGCCTGACCAGTTGGCCCGGCTACGCCTACTTCACACGCGCCGAGTTCCTCCGCCTCCGCAAACAAGACTTCGTGCAGGCCGCCGTCGCCACCGGAACCCCCATGCGCTCCATCCTCTTCCGCCATATGCTCCCCAACGGCATGGCCCCCCTCCTGGTCAACGCCACCTTCGGCGTGGCCGGCGCCATCCTCGCCGAGTCCTCCCTCAGCTTCCTCGGACTCGGCGTCGTCGATCAGGCCAGTTGGGGCGACATGCTCAACCAGGCCGTCAGCCCCGGCGGCGGGTTCTACTGGTGGCTGGCCACCTTCCCCGGCCTGGCCATCTTCTTCTCCGTCTTCGCCTTCAACCTCGTCGGCGAAGCCCTCCGCGACGCCATCGACCCGCATACGCAGAAATAGGGACCGGGCAACCGCAAATTAAAGCATTGTTCCATCCCACGCCGATAACAGGATTAACCCGTAGTGGCAAGACGTGATGCCGCCGGGATATTGGGGCCGACGGATCGGCCCGACACCTTTCACGGATGAAGGGCTGACAGCTTTGCGTTGTCTGGCGGTCATTAATCAGAAAGGCGGTTGCGGCAAGACGACCACGTCGATCAACCTCGCCGCGACCTTCGCTCAACTGGGTCAACGGGTATTGCTGGTCGATATGGACCCGCAGTCGCACTGCGCGCTGGGCCTGGCCGTGCCCGAACAACAGGTCGAATACACGATCGGCGAGGCGATGCTCAGCGACGACATTCGCCGGCTCGATCCCTCGCGCTTCCTCTGGCAGATCAACAGCCGGCTCGACCTGGCGCCCAGCACCGTCGCGCTGGCGATGGTGGAGCGCAAACTGGCCGAGGCATCCGACCGTGACCTGCGGCTGGCGCGGGTGCTGCACCTGCTGCGGCCTCGCTACGACATCTGCCTCATCGACTGCCCGCCGAACATCGGGCTGCTGACGTTCAACGCCTTGCGCGCGGCCAACGAAGTGGTGATCCCGGTGGAAACCGCCTACTTCGCGCTGAAAGGCGCGACGCGCCAACTGGCGACGATCCGTGTGATGGCCGAGCAATCGGGCCACGCGGTGCATGTGCGCGTGTTGCCGACGATGTACGACGTGCGACTGCGTTTGAGCCGGGAAATCCTCGCGGATTTGCAGCGACACTTCGGCGAAATGGTGCTGCCGGTGTCGGTGCATTATGCGTCGAAGCTCAAGGAAGCCGCGAGCTTCGGCCAGCCGATCAACGAGTTCGACCCGGCCAGCAAGGCGGCCCACGATTTTGAAAAACTCGCCGCGTATCTGCTGGAACACAAACCCGAAGGTTTGCCCGTCGGCATCACGATGGCCCACGCCGAGCAAATGTCCGACAACGCCGCGCCGCTGGAAAACGCGATGGCGCGCGTGCGAATCGGCGCCGCCCCCGAAACGAGTTTGATCCCCGAACCGGAACATGTTCCCGCCGCTGTTTCCGGGGGCGGCTTCGCGGTCGCCGAAACTCCCGCTACGTCTTCCGCCCCGCCCCGCCCCGCCGATCGCGCCGCGGAACTGGTCCAGCGTGCCCGCGCCCTGGCCGCCCGCGCCAACAAGCTGCACGCCCGGATCGCCGCCGATCCGCAGGTCGCCCGCGCCGACGAGCGGTTGCGAAAGGACGCCGCCGCGATCACCGATCCCCAGGCCCGCCGCGATCTCGATGAAAAACTCGCCAAGCTCTACGGCGTGCGCCAGACCCAACAGGGCACGCTCTTCGTCCAACCGCTCAACGGCGCCGGGCAACTGGCCATCGCCGCCGATTTCAACAACTGGAAGCCCGACACCACGCCGTTCCGTTCCAATCAGCGTCTGGGCGTGTGGGAAACCTGCGTCCCCCTGCCGCCCGGCCGCTACCGCTACCGTCTGGTCGTCGATGGCCGCTGGACCACCGATCCGCACAATACCTACGTCGAATCCAACCCGTTCGGCGAACTGAACAACATCCTCGAAATCGCATGAGTTCGCGGTTTGCCGTTGGCGGTTTACGGTTCCCATTGACGGTCGATGACGGTAAACTGTAAACCGGCAACCGCAAACCGCGAACTCGGAACCTCGGTCATGGACGACCCCCGCACCACCCAAGCCCTCCGCGAACTGGCCGAGATGTACCTCTCGCCCACCCCCGGAAGTTACCCCGAAAGTTGCCCCGGAAGTTACCCCGAAAGTTGCCAAGCCGGGGCAGAGCGAAGCGCCGCCCCGGGTTCTTTGCGCCTCACCCCCGACGATTCCCCCGAATCATCATCTTCCTTCGCCCCTCCCGAACTGCTCCTCACCGGCCACCTGCCCGGCCCGGCCACGCTCTGGTTTAACCAATACGCCCAGCAACTGGTGCAAAAATGTCCCGTCGTGGCCGCCCTGCATCTGACCGACGATGACATCACCCTCGACCTGTTCGGCGAATCCGATCCCCGGCGGGGGCCATTCATTCCCCCCGCCGATGTCCCCTCCCTCCCCGAAGCCATCAACACCCTCGCCCCCCACGCTCCCCATTGGCTGCTGCACATCACGCATCTCGATGATCCCCTCGCCCGTGCCGCCGCCCATCAAACCCGGCGATGGACCCTGCTCACCGGCTGCGACGAGGCCGCCGTCGTCGCCGCGTATCGTCTGCTCAAACAACTGCTCGAAGGCCGGCCCGATGATTCGCCCCGCCCGACCGTCGCGCTCGTGTTCCTCGGCTGCGATGAAGCCGATGCCCAACAGGCCGCCCAGCGATTGGCGCGCACCGCCCGCGAACATCTGAACCTCGCCGCGACCTTCGCCGGTTGCCGGCAGCACATGCTCCCCGTCCGCCGACGACGCCTCGGCCACTACCCCCTCGATACCGATCTCCCGCAACTCCTCGCCACACTCACCGACTTGCCCACCGGCGTGCCTGCTTCAACAGGCATGGAATCCCCCTCCGCCACCCCGGGTTCCGGGGGTTCTGAAACTTCCGGGGGCGGGGGCACAAAGCCGCGACCGGTGGTCGCGGTCCCCCCGTCCACGCCCCACCCCTCATCCGTCCCGGCCCTCGTCTCCTTCCTCCCCGCCCTCCATCCGCTCCAGGCCCGTCCTCCGCGCCATCCGCAAATCGAACTCGCCCTCGACGACACCGGCCGCCTCCACCTCCTGGCCCCCGACAACCCCGCCGCCGACGACGCATGGACGCGACTCTTCGCCGCCCGCGCCTGGGCCGTCGAACATCTGCCGTTGCTCGCGCTCACCGCACCCGATCGCAAGTGCGACACCGCCGCCGATCCCGTGTTGCATCTGTTCACCGAACGCGCCAAACACTTCGGCCCCCTCGCGCACACCGGTCGGCCCGACTCGCCCCCCTTCCAACTCCATCTCCTCCTGCCCGTCACCGTCGGCGATCACACCACTTACACCTGTGTGGAGTTGAACTGATCCATTGGATGATGTGGTGATTGGGTGAAATAAAAAAGAACGATTTCGCCTACTTCACCAAATCACCCCATCCCCAATTCCCCTACAATATCCATATGTCCCTCACACTCGCCGAACTGGCCGAAAAAATCGGGGCCAAACTCCAGCCCGCTTCCGCTGCTTCGCGGGTGGTCACCGCCTGCGCCACGCTCGCCGATGCCGGTGACGATCAAATCAGTTTCCTCGTCAATCCCCGTTACGCTTCCCAACTGACCGCCACGCACGCCGCCGCCGTGATCGTCGGCCCCAGGGCCGCCGCGATTGATGACCGCACATTGCTGATCGCCGACGATCCCTATTTCGCCTTCCAGCAAGCCCTCGCATGGCTCCACGGCTTCCGCACCCACCCGTCTGCATTGCCCGTCCCTTCCGAAACTTCCGGGGGCGCGTCAATTCATCCCTCCGCCAAACTCGGCCAAAACGTCGTCATCCATCCCTTCGCCGTCGTCTGCGAACAGGCCGTCATCGGCGACCGCTGCATCCTCTATCCCCACGTCTTCCTCGGCCCGCACGCACGCCTCGGCGACGATGTCCAACTCTTCCCCTCCGTCACGATCTACGATCACTGCACGCTCGGCCATCGCGTCACCCTCCACGCCGGTTGCTCCATCGGCCACGATGGTTTCGGCTACGCCACACACAACGGCACACATCACAAACTTCCGGGGACGGGCAACGTCGTCATCGGCGATGATGTCGAAATGGGCGCCAATTGCCAGGTCGATCGCGCCACGCTCGGCTCCACCACCATCGGCGCCGGCTCCAAGTTCTCCAACAACGTCACCATCGGTCACGGCTGCAAAATCGGCCGCCACAATCTCTTCGTCGCGCAGGTCGGACTCGCCGGCTCCGTCACCACCGGCGATTACGTCGTCCTCGGCGGGCAGGTCGGCGTGGCCGGACACCTGGTCATCGGCGATCGCGCTCAAATCGCCGCCAAGAGCGGCATCATGACCGACATCCCCCCCGACTCCCAATGGGGCGGCCAACCCGCGCAACCCCTCGCCGACGCCAAACGCACCATCCTCGCCGCGCAACGCGTCCCCAACCTCCTGGCCCGCATCAAAAAACTCGAACGCAAACTCGAAAACCGTTGATGCCGCTCCCGGCTTAGCACATCCCCATCCCACGTCCGCGCCACCGTTCGGGCTTGCCTCAACGCCTTCTTCCACTTCACCCAATCAAACATCACCCAATCAAACTTCCGTCTATTTCATCTGTAACGATCGCGCCGCCTCCATCGCCGCGTCCACCGGCATTATTCCCCGAATTCACCGGCATTCGCTTCCGCTGAATTGGATCATTCACCTGATCCAGCCCATTTTCCATCCATCATTCGCGGAGGCAAAGTCATGTGTGATCGTCGTATCGGTATGTTGCTCGTGCAGCGCGGAGCCATGACCCTCGACCAGGTCGAGCGGGTTCTCGCCCGCCAGCAGACCGAACATCTGCCCTTCGGCAAACTCGCCAAACAAATGTTCCACGTCAACGACCGCGCCATCGCCCACGCCTGGGCCCAGCAGGTCGGTCGGCTCTGTCGCCACGTCGATCTGGCCTGCGAACCCAACGATCCGTCCATGCTCGCGCTGCTCAAACCCGCCGAGGCGTTCACCCGGCGCGCGTTGCCGCTGCGCGTTGATGCCGGGGTGTTGATCGTCGCCACGACCATCACCGACCTGCCCGAAGCCGCCGTCCTGCTGGGCATGCGCACGCAGCGCCCCATCGAGTTCGTCCTCGCCGACCACCACCAACTCGAACACTTCATCCTCCGCCGCTACGAATCCGCCTCGACGCCGGCTCCGCGAAACGCATGACCTCCCTCCCCACAGCCGCGACCTGACAGGTCGCGGCAAGCGCCGTCCGCTTGACCGATTTTGTACGGATTCGGTAGAGTATTCCCATTGCAACCCCCGATCACCGGGATCGGGCGGCTGCGTCAATGCACCGGAGGCCGATCTTTTTCGCCGGAGGTTTCTTCATGCCAAAGATGCCTGCCCCCCGCTCCAGCCACGAAGCATGACGCTCCCCGCCCGCTGAAGCGGGCGGGCCGAGGGGGAGGTGTCACGCCTCCCCGGCGTGCAGGAACTGGCGATAGAGATTCGCGTAGATGCCGCCGGTGACCAGCAGGTCGTTGTGGGTGCCGCGTTCGACGATTCGTCCGTCCTCCAGCACCAGCACGCACGTGGCGTTGCGGATCGTGCTCAGCCGGTGCGCGACGACGAAGTTGGTGCGGTTTTCCAGCAACCGTTCCAGCGCTTTTTGGATGCGGGCCTCGGTCATCGTATCGACGGAACTGGTGGCTTCGTCGAGGATCAATATCCGGGGGTTGGCGAGCATGGCGCGTGTGAAGCAGATGAGTTGTCGCTGACCCAGCGAGATGCTTCCGCCGCGTTCGCCGACCTGGGTGTTCAGGCCATCGGGCAGGGATTCGAGGATGTCCAGGCAGTCCAGCCGCCTGGCCGCTTCGCGCACATCATCGTCGGTCGCGTCGGGTTTGCCGAAGCGGATGTTGCTCATCACCGTACCGGTGAACAGGAAGTTTTGTTGCAACACGATGCCCATTTGCCGGTGCAGCGAGCGCGAGGCGATGGTGGTGATGTCGATGGAGTCGATGAGCACCCTGCCGCCGTCGGGCAGGTAGAACTTGGAGATGAGGTTGATGATGGACGACTTGCCGCTGCCGGTTTCACCGACCAGCGCGAGGGTCTGTCCCGGCTCGGCGACGAAGCTGATGTCATGCAATACCGGGCGATCTTTGACATATGAAAAATGCACGTGCTGGAACTCGACTTTCCCGGTGATCGTCGGCAAATCCACGGCGTCCGGCGGGTCGGTCCAGTCGGGCTTCGTGTCGAGCAACCGGAAAACGCGCTCCGCCCCGGCCATCGCGGTCAGCGCCTGGTTGTACATCTGCCCGATCACGCCGACCGGCTGGAAAAACAGCCCGGCCATGAAGAAGAAGATCACGATGTCGCCGACGTCGGCCCAGCCGCGCATCACCTGGAATCCCCCGCCGATCAGCAGGATCGCCAGGAACACCTGGTTGTTGAATTCCAGCAGGGGCAGGTAGATGCCGGTGGTGCGGGCGACATCAACGTTGTATCGCCCGTGATCCTCCACCAGCGCGCCGAACAGTCCGGCGTTGACATCCTGGCGGACGAACCCCTGCGTGACGCGGATGCCGCTGACCGACTCGGCGAGCGTCGCCGTCACCCGGCTGAAACTCTCCTGGATGATGCGATACCCGCGCGACAGCCGGACGCGGAAGTATCGGTTGATCGCCCACAGCACCGGCACCATGACGGCGATGACACAGAACAACTGGATGTCGTACCACGCCATGACGGCCGCGGCGACCAGTCCCTGGCCCAGTTGCACCAGCGAGACGAACAGCACGTCCTGCACGCCGACTCGCACGGCTTCGACGTCGCTGAGCATCCGGCTCAAAATCCGCCCCAGTTTCATGCGGTTGAAAAACGCCATCGGCAACGTCTGAATGTGGCGGAACAGATCGGCGCGCAAATCCTGCACGACGCGCTCGCCCAGGTTCAGCGCCAGTTTGACGCGGTAGTGCATGACCCATTGCGTGAACAGCGACAACAGACCGAACGCGATCGCGCCGATCATCACGCCGGGCACGTCGCGATTGTTGATCGGCCCCTTGATCGTCCAGCCGATCACCAGCGGCAGCAGCGGCAACTGAATCGAGCGGATCACCACGATGAAAAACAGCCAGTTGCGTTGAGCCGCATAGGGCCGGGTGTACCGCATCAGCCGCCGGATCAGCCCGAAATCCAGCGGGCGCTGCTCGGTTTCCTGCTCCTCGCGTTTGAGGACGGTGATCGTTTTCGTGCCGGGGTTGTTGGAAACGTTCATTTCGCGTCCTCCGGTTTGAAGCCGAGCAACCGGCGACTCTCCGAATCGGCGCTTTGCAACATCGCCGCGAAACGATAGTGACCCTGACTTCGCATCAACTGTTCGTGCGTGCCTCGCTGGGCGATCCGGCCCTGTTCGATCACCATCACCACATCCGCCCGACGCAACGTGCTCAGCCGGTGCGCCACGACGAACGTGGTGCGGCCTTCCATCGCGCGGTCCATCGCTTCGAGAATCTCGCCCTCGGTCTGCGGGTCGATCGCGGCGGTCGGATCGTCGAGCAACAGAATCGGCGGCTCCAGCAGCACGGCCCGCGCGATCGCCAGTCGTTGCCGCTGCCCGCCCGACAGGTCGCCGCCGCCTTCGGTAATGACCGTGTCGTAACCGTGCGGCATTTCCATGATGAAGTCGTGGGCGGCGGCGATCCGGGCGGCGGCGATGATTTGTTCGCGGCTGGCGTCGGGGTGGCCGAACGCGATGTTGGCCGCGATCGTGTTGGAAAACAGGAACGATTCCTGGAACACCAGCCCGATGTTGCGTCGCAGGGCGTCCACGTCGTAGCGGCGAACGTCCACGTCGTCGATCATCACGCTGCCGATGGTCGGATCGTAGAAGCGCGGAATGAGCGACAGCAGCGTGCTTTTGCCGCAGCCGGTGGGACCGACCACCGCGACGCACTGGCCGGGGTGTACGGTGAAACAGACATCGCGCAGGATCGGATCGGTTTCCTTGTAGGCGAAGCTGACGCGATCGAAGGCGACCTTGCCGCGGGAACGTTTGATGGGCACGGGCACGGCGGGGCTGGTGATGGTGACGGGGGCGTCGAGGACTTCAAAGACGCGGCGAGCGCCGGTGAGGGCCTGTTGAACGGAGTTGGAGATGTTGGCGATGTTGGCGATCTGGCCGGAGAATTGTTGCAAAAGCCCGGCGAAGACGAGCAGTTGCCCGATGGAGATGCCGACGGCGCGGGCCTGTTCGGGGTCGGGGGTTTGACTGAAACGCACGGCGAGCCATCCGCCGTAGGCCAGGAGAACGACGAGGTTGATTTGCGTGAGCATGCCGATGGCGGGCTGGAAGAAGGAGACGCGGGTGAAAATCCAGCGTTTCTGATCGGCGACGCGGGCGTTGGCTTTTCCGAAGCGATGGATTTCCTCGTCCTGTCGGGCGAAGCCCTTGACGACGTGGACGCCCTGCACGTTTTCGGATAACGCGAGGATCATCTGGTCCACCAGTTCACGGTTTTCCCGATAGGCGGGTTTGACGGCCCGGCCGAACCAGGTGGACATGAACCACAACAGCGGCGTGGTGGCCAGGCACGCGACGGTCAGCCACACGTGAATGTTGAGCATGTAAACGGCATAGTAGATCAGCGAGAGGAAAAGAATCACCGACTGCACGACGACCTGATCGACGAACATGCGGACGGACTGCACGTCGCCGGTGACGCGGTTGATGATGGAGCCGGATGCGTTGGCGTCGTAGAAACGAAAGCTGAGCCGCTGAAGTTTGGCGTACACGCGCTGGCGGAGATCGACGACGATTTGCGCGTTGATGAGTTTGCCGATTTCGACGGCGTTGAAGTAATTGAGCACGCCGCGAATCATGGCGAAGGCGAGCACCGCGGCGGCGATGGCGGCGAGGACGAGCATCGGCGCCTGTTTCCAGGCGTCGGGCGGCCGCACACTGAAAGGCCAGCGTGGTTCCTTCGGCACGGCGTCGTGAATGCAGAACGGCTTGGGCAGGGGCTTGCCGAGTTGGAGGGCCGTGTCGAGGTTGTTGTAGTAATCGCCCTGGGCGCGAAGAACGGCGGCGGGGAAGGCGTCGGAATGGGAGAAGAACGCGAAGTTGATGTAATCGACGCCCAGGCCCACCAGCGCCAGTCCGCTGACGCCCAGCGCCAGCAGAATGACTTGCAGGCCGATGACCTTGGCGCATCCGCGGCGATACTTCCACGTGAGTGAGAGCATTCGGCGGATCAGTTGCCAGTTCGTCGGCTCGTCGGTGTGGGGCGCCCGTGGGGGCATATCAGCGCGGCTCATCGCCAGTTCATTCCATGAATGCGCCGGGGTGGGGCCGCCGCATGGTCGCCCGCCGCCGATGGCGGGCCGTCATGCCGGACGGTGCGCAACGAATCCCATCATAGTCCGATGAACGGCACGGGCAAACTCACAGCTTCCATGCGGAGGTATAAATCGTCGCCTGTCGCCCGGCCATCGTGTCAGGGTATTTTTTGGAAAGTTGATCGAGCAGATGGCGAATGCTGACCTTGTCCGGCGAGGGCCCGTCGGGGAGCTTCGAGACGTTGGGCGGTAGAACGAAGGAAGGGCAATTGTAGGCCTGAACGCGAATCTTCATCAACAATTCAGCGGCTTTGAGTTCCTCCTGGAAGGTCGTGTCGGCTTTGAGTTTTTTTTCCAACTCGATCCAGGGCGCGCCCAGTTCGTCCCCTTTCAACAGCGTCACCATATGACGAACGCGCTCGTGGGTGTTGATCGCATACTCGGCGGTCGCCGTGGTGGCGATCTCCAGTTGCTTCTGTGACCACGCCGCCAGGCGGTCCAGCAGCAACCGGGCTTCATCGTGTTGGGGTTGTCGGTCGGCGGCGGCGGCGGCCCGCACGCGTTTGAGCATCCCGGTCATGTTGCTCGAAAACGAACTGAGCATCGTCGCTTCACGCTTCATGGCTTTCAGGTCATGGCCGGACAACAGGAACCCGGGATTGGCCTGCACGGTCTGATCGACCTTCGCAAGCACCGCGTTGGGAGCGCCGCCGGCGACCATTTTCCCGGCGGCGTCGAACAGGTAGCAATGCGGCAGCGGCAGCTTGTTGGGTACGCCCTGCATGCGAAACTGATCCACCACCGACACCGAATCATCACGGGCGTAGTTCATCCATCCCGCGCCGATGCCCAGCGGGTCCGCCTCCGTTCCGTTGATGGCGATCACCGTGAGCAATTCACGCGGATATTTCTTGCGGACCTTGGCCAGTTCGGCCAGAAACGCCAGGCGATCCGGTTGATCCTGTGCGGCAAAGTAACCGCACAGCACCACGCGCCCCTGTAAATCATCCGGCACCAGTTGCGGGCCAAACACATATTTGCCAGGTTGCACGCCGACCAGCGTCGGATCGGCCGCCCGCGACACTCCGGCCAGCACGCACAAAACCGTGACGACCCCAATGCGGAAAACGTTTCGCATGTCTTGCTCCGTGATTCAATGAACCCATGACCCGACGACCGATTCATCCGTCTCCCGCGAACGTCCCGGTCGCAAGGGGCATTATAGCTTCCATGCGGAAATGTATTGACCGGCCTTTTTCGCCGCGACCGTGTCGGGGTATCGCCTGGCCAGTTCTTCGAGTTGCCCACGCAGAGCCGCTTTCTCCGACGCCAGGCGCGATTCGCCGACCTGTCCCTCGCTGAACAGAGGCCCCTTGAACGCCTGTTGTTCGATGATGCCCAGCACTTGTGCCGCTTTCATTTCATTCTGAAAACTCTTGTCCTGTTTCAGCGATTTGTCCAGTTCCGCCCAGCGATTGCCCAGTTCGTCGCCTCGCAGGAGGGACACCATTTTCCGCGTCGTTTCCAGGACGGATGCCGGGTCGTTCACCGGCTTGGCCGTGCAGGTCGCATACTGGGTGTCGGACCATTCGGTCAGGCGATCCAGCAGATACCTGGCTTCCTCGCAGCCGGTTTTTTTTTCATCACCCGCGGCGGCGCGCAATCGCTTGATCGTGCCCGACAGGTTGCCCCGCATCGCGCCGATGAAAGCCGCGTCACGCGCCAGCACCTTGAACTCATGCCCGGCCACCAGAAAACCGGGACTGCTCTTGACCGCCTGATCGACCTTCGGCCCGACCTCCGACGGATCGCCGTCGAAGATCAGCTTGCCGGTGACGTCAAACAGGAAGCATCGCGGAAGGAATGTCGCATTGCTGCCGGGTAGATTGCCCTGATTGATGACCGACACGATGTTTTCGTGGGCGCGTGATACCCACACCGCCCCGGCATTGGCCGCGCCGCCGTCCTGGCGGTGATTGGCCACCACGATGAATTGTTCACGCGGATATTTCTTCTGCATCTCGGTGATGTGCGGGATGTTCGCCAGGCAAGGCCCGCAGTTCACGCCCCAGTATTCAAACAGCACGACGCGGCCCTTCAGGTCCGCCGCGGTGACCGCCGGCCCCCCGGCATACTCGCCAAGGTTCACCCCCGCCAGCGTCGCTTCGCCCCGCGCCCCGGCTGCGCACGCACTGGCCACCACCATCGCCGCGACGATCAGTTGTTTCATGCCGCTCATTTGCCGTCCCCTTTCAACAGAAGATGAAACAGCAATATACCCGATGCCGCTTTGAAAAACACCCCAAAAACGCGGCACATCCCCCCACCCCGTTTAGCGGAGGCCTTCAGGCCCGGGGGGCAGGCCCCGCGTTGGCAATGACGAATGACGCCCCCGGAAGCACGAATGACGAATGAATGACGAATGCCCAATGACCAATGCCCAATGCCGAAACGCGCCCAAGTTCGTCGCCCGCCCAGCCGCGCCGCCCCCGGAAACAACCCGCAGCCCCCCCCAACGCACCCACAATCCCCCCCCCATCAACCCACGCTTCGCCGAAGACGCCACTACTCACGCTACCGATCAACCCGGCCTACTCGCTAGTTCTTGGAGTACTGCTTGATAATCTGCTGCAAGCGGGAAACTTCTTGCTCTCGACTCTTTGATTCGGCAACTAGACGGCGTAACGTATCTCCCATTTCTTCATATGCTACCTTGCTCAGTTTGTTGCCATGCCGTAAGGCACATAGCCACTGAGTAAAGTCTGCACGATCCATATCTTCGATTAACTCCAGCAACCTAGCACGCGGCAAAGTCAATGCGTGAATCCCGAGCCTTGATAGCGCAGCAATCACGACAGTGTGATTTTGACCGACTCCCCGCAACATTGTTTCGGATTGAAGTATTGCGTGAAAAGAGTCGCTTTCAGCACGGTTGGAAGGCGCGAGCCTCATCCGCTCAAGAAAGAACGACGGCAAGACGCAAGGCTTAACTTTGAAAGAATTTCGATTGTCAAGATAGGCCTTCAGAATGTGGCGGTCGCTTGACACTAAATACCATCGGCCGAGTCTGTTTTGCTGAAGCTTGTCTCTATTCTGCTGTTCCACGACAAGCATTTGGAGCGCATCCGCTTGATATAGGTCAGGGTGCTTGTAACTCCCAGATTGCCGACGATTCGATTCGATCGTTTTATAGAGGCGGTCAAGTTTATCTTCCTGAGGCGAACGCCATCAACTTAAGCTGCAAACCTTGTGATTCCAAGGGCTTTTCGCAATTCATCTCGCGGACGGGTCATGTAGGTGTAGCGATCTTTCCTTCGTTTGATGCGGCGTGGTTCGTGGCGG